>USNJ01000215.1 GCA_900556055.1 uncultured Ruminococcus sp. | reverse complement strand
GCATCGGAAAGGGAAATTCCGAGTGGAACTGTTCTGCACCGCATGGTGCGGGCCGTCTTATGAGCCGTTCGGAAGCGAAGCAGAGCTTTACCGTATCGGAATACAAAAAGCAGATGAACGGTATTTTCACGACTTCCGTTAATCAGAGTACGCTTGATGAATGCCCTATGGCGTACAAGGATATGAATGCTATTCTCGATAACATCAGGGAAACAGCTGATGTTGCCGATATTATCAAACCGATCTATAATTTTAAGGCAGGAGATGAGTAACTTGAACCTTTTCGGTCGTAAGCAGAGCATATATCTTAAATCGCTTGAAAGATTTGAAGCGGGAGATGAAAGATTTTTCAGCGAAGCATACTGTGTTTTTGCGGAAAAAGATGCTGAAAATATGAAGCGATGTGCGGCTGCTCTCGGGGATTATCTCGGGGGACTGAATGCCGCCAAGATCCGTGAGCTTTCCCATGATTTCAGGGAAAAAACGTCACTGACATGGAGTATTTCATGGAAAGATGTCGATATCAGCCGTATTGAAAGAAATATTGCGAATGATAGTGAGCTTTTTGCCGTTATGGCGATCGGAAGCTTTCATCCCGACGGATATTTCCGTGAAAAATGCATAAAGAAGCTGAAAGAGCTTGACGGTTCGCTGCCTTATCTTTTTATCGGCATGAATGACTGGGTAGGAGAGGTAAGACGGGTGGCTGAAGATGCAGTGTTTTACAGACTGAAAATATGCGGCACAGATGAGCTTCTTCATTCGGTATATTATGCTGTCAGGCTGCGTTCCTGTCTGAGACGCAGTGACAATGCCGCAGAAGATGCCATAAGCATGATAAAAAGCCGTTTTTCCGATGAGAATGAAATTACGGCAGAAAAGATATCTGCAATGGAACTGTGTGAAAGAAGAGCGTTTTATGACCTTGCGGTTGACGGAAAAACCGTGTCTTCAAAAATGGCTGAGCAATATGTAAATTGCGAAAATAATACGCTTTTGCAGTCGTTTCTGATCGGCAGAATGCTGTCGCTGTATGATATTTCAGATGAAACGGCGGAGAGATGGCTCAGGAGCAGGAGCGGCGTTGTGCGGAAAAATGCACTTCAGTTCATGTACGGGCAAGGAAAGGCAGATGCCGAAACAGCAAAGGAGTTCCTGCTTGATGAAAAGAAATCAATGCGGGAGCTTGCGGCGTTCATTGTTCAGAAATATGATCCTGATTTTGATTTTGCGGATTTTTATCTGAAAGAGCTTGACGGAAATAAGCGTTATGCGGCAGTGCTTGGGCTGGGTGAATTGTCCGATGCGAAAAAGGCAGAGAAGCCGCTTAGGGAAATGCTTTTGGGCAGTGATGAAAAGGCGGCTGCGCTTGCACTGATTTCACTTTCACATATAATAGGAGACAGGGGCGGAGAAATTTATTTCAGTTACCTGACATCGGAGAACAAAAAGCTTGCTGCGGCGGCGTACCGTGCGGCGATGTCAGCGAAACCGCTTTTAGGTGCGGATAATCTGTATCAACTGTACAGATCTGTAAGCGATTCCGTCCTGAAGCGCCGTCTTATCATGCTGATGATGCATGAGAATTCATGGGAAAGACTTCCGTATCTGCTTGAAGTTTACGGCGGTGAAGGTATCGCATTTCAGACAGCAAAAGCTGTTTCTCAGAGAAATGTTTATGCGAAGATAAGCAGCGAACTTGCGGAAAAGATACGTATTGCTGCCGATGATGCATTATCATGCGGAAGAATAACCAATGATATTTATGATTTACTGATATTCGACCTTGAACATTTGCATAAGTAACATTTTGAAACGCAATGAATAATATATAGGGAAGTACATAGAAAAACGTACTTTAATATATATAAGGAGGTTTGCAAATGAGTATCGGTAACTGCGGAAATTTCAGGGATGCTGTATGCATAGAGGCGCAGAGGATCTACGATTCCTGCACTGACAGAGACTGCATCTCCGATATGACCGTTAATCTCAGAGAAGGTACTGTATGCGACGGAAACATCGTAAAGCCGAGAACAGCCGTTATCGACAGCGTGAGCGTTAATGTCAGCGAAGTGCCTTTTTCCAAGGGATATTATGCAGTTGATATTGTTTATACCTTTGATCTTGCTTTTGACGTATATGCCGACAGCTGCACAAGAACAGGCACTGCTGAAGGAACTGTAGTGTGGACAAAGAAATGTATTCTTTATGGCTGCGAAGGCAACACAAAATCATATGACAGCATTTCAAACAGCTGTGCTGCTGCCGTATCGGATGATCAGCCTTCCGCTGCACCTAAGGCGACAGTAAGAGTTGTCGATCCAATCGTGCTTGATGCAAGAGTAAAGTGTAAGTGTCCTTCGGCAGGCTGCGGCTGCTCAACCGGTCCCGTTACAGCAACAGCGTATATTAACAGTGAGTGCTGTCAGACATGTGATCCTGAATCAAGAGTTCCCGTTATTGTTGTAACACTCGGTATTTTTTCCATAGTCCAGCTTTCAAGACCGGTGGCGGTCGTTATCCCTGCATACGATTATTGCATTCCGAAAAAGGAATGCAATTGCGGAACTGCGGAATCGCCCTGTGAGATCTTTGAAAAGCTTAGCTTTCCCGTCAGTGAATTTTTCCCTGCCTGTGATCCGTCACCCGAAAGCCCCTGCCCGGGAAATTCGGGAAGTTCAGGCTGCGGATGCAATAATTGCGACAGCGACGAAAGCTGACATAACTTCGGCTTATCCGTTTGCCGAGGCAGATGCAGATATTGCGTTTGCCTCGGCTTGTTTTTATTTTCTGAATTTTTTTGATACAGATAAAATAAATGTTGACTAATGTAGAATAAAATGATAAAATAAAAGGTGTATCGTATAATACGAAATTATGTTGTCGAGGAAGTATTTTAATGAGCGGTTCAGGAAAAATTATTGTTATTGACGGTCTTGACGGAAGCGGAAAATCTACACAGCTAGGTATTGTCAGAGATCTGCTCGTTTCGGGCGGAGAAGATGTCGAAACGATCAGCTTTCCCGATTACGAAAGCGATTCATCCGCACCTGTCAGAATGTATCTTCACGGTGAGATCGCTCCCAAAGCTTCCGATGTCAATGCATACGCTGCATCGAGCTTTTATGCGATAGACAGATATATAAGCTATAAAACCAAGTGGGAAAACAAGCTGGCTGAGGGGAAAACCATCCTTTCGGCAAGATATGTTTCATCAAATGCCATCCATCAGATGGTCAAGCTCCCCGAAAGTGAGTGGGACAGCTTTCTCTCATGGATATTTGATTATGAACATAAAAAGCTGGGTATTCCCGAAGCGGATATAACGATCTTTCTGGATATGCCGCCCGAGGTGTCTCAGAAGCTTCTGAGCGAACGATATCACGGCGATGAATCCCAAAAGGAT
>USNJ01000214.1 GCA_900556055.1 uncultured Ruminococcus sp. | reverse complement strand
ATAGGGTGGAGTCGCTTTCGATTGAGTGTCGCCAAAAATTAAAGCGCTATGCTCCGAAGACCATAGCGCAGGCGTCGTCGCATACGGAAGCAACTCCGATGCGCTTGCCGAGTCCGAAATACATATCGTCCATTAAAACGGACAGCTTAATATACGGTACTTTATATTTTTCCGCCGCAAACCTTACTTCCTTTTCGGTTTTCGGAGATACGTCCGATGCTGTGAAAAGGAGCTTTGCCTTGTGCTTTTCAGCCGATTCGCAGGCTGCATCAAATCCAAGGCCGAGCTTTCCCGCCTTGCGGCAGACGGTAATGATGTTTATAAGCTTAGTGCGGTGTTCGAGATTTTCGGTATTTATCTCACTCATCACCGTCACCGCTTTCTTCAAGCTGCTCTTCCATCCTGCGGTAGACTTCATCATCTATCTGCATTGAAAACGCCTTTTCAAATCTTCTGGATTTTCTGGCTTTTTTCATACATTCGACGGATTTGCAGATGTATGCTCCCCTGCCTGATTTCTTGCCTGTCAGGTCAAGCAGAACATCGCCCTCGGGAGTTTTCACAACTCTGATAAGCTCCCTCTTAGGCTTCATCTCATTGCAGCCGAGACACATTCTCATAGGTATTTTTTTTACTGCTCTTGCCATCTGTGCGCTCCTTATTCTGCGGCAGACTCAGCAGCAGCTTCCTCTTTTTCATCATCCTTAGGTGCAGCCTCGGGCTGATCCTCAGGTCTGATGTCTATCTTATAACCCGTAAGTCTTGCAGCAAGCTTTGCATTCTGTCCCTTGTTGCCGATAGCGAGTGAAAGCTGGTTGTTGGGTACGATCACCGTACATGTGCGTGCTTCCTCGTCAGTGATGTCAACTCTGATGACCTCAGCGGGAGCAAGTGCCTGAGCGATGAACTCAGCGGGATCCTCATTATAAAGGATAATGTCGATCTTCTCGCCGCCCAGCTCGTCAACGATCTTGCTTATTCTGGAACGCTTTGCGCCGACACATGAGCCGATAGCATCAACATTCTTATCCTTGGACCAAACAGCGATCTTGGTTCTTGAACCCGCCTCACGGGAAATAGCCTTGACCTCGATGGTTCCGTCATATATCTCGGGTATTTCAAGCTCAAAAAGTCTCTTTACAAGATCCTTGTGAGTACGTGAAACCTTTATAGCGGGCTTGCTGCCGGGATTGATTATGCCGACAACATAAACCTTGATGATGTCGCCTTCCTTCAGCACCTCGCCGGGGATCTGCTCATTCTTGAAGAGGTAAACCTCGTTCTTGTCGATAAGGATAGTAGCATTTCCCGTTGCAGGCTCGATCTTCAGAACAGTAGCCGAAACGACCTCATGCTCCTTGTCCTTGTACTGGCTCAGCAGCTTTTCCTTTTCAAAAGCCTTGATATCGCCCCTGATGTTCTGCTTTGCGCTCTGAGCGGCAACACGTCCGAACTGCTCGGTAGAAAGCGGGAACGGGATAACATCGCCGACAGAAGCTTTCTTGAAGATCGTTCTTGCCTGGTCAATGTTGATCTCATTCATGTCGATAGGCTCATCATCAACGACAGTACGCATAACAGCGACCTCGAACTTGTTCTCATCGGGATCTATCTCAACACGGAAATCATCACAGTCGGGATATTCCTTTTTAACAGCCTTAAGTATGCTCTGCCTGATCTTTTCGACCAGCATGCCTGCGGGAATTCCGTTTTCGATTTCGAGAAGCTTCATAGCCTCGAAAAACTCTTTCATATTGCTCTTATTCATTTTTCCCAGTTCCTCCAGATCAAAAATTTATTCATTATCTTCCAGATCATCAAAAAGATCTTCATCATCGCAAAGCTTAACGGAAGCGGTATCGGAGAGAGCGACTGTCTTTTCTCCGTCTTCTGTCTCGACGGTAATGCTTCCGTCCTCATTATAGGACTTCAGCACAGCAAGAAACTCCTTTACGCCGTCCGTTTCACGAATGTACCTTACCCTAACAGGGCAGTCAATGAACTCCGCAAAATGCTCAGGCTTTTTGAGTGTCCTTCCCAGTCCGGGCGAACCGACCTCCAGCATATACGGAACCTCGATAGGATCGACCTCATCGAGCTTCTTGGAAAGCGGACGTGTTACCGCCTCGCAGTCGTCCATGGTAAGCCCTCCGTCAAATCTGTCGATCAGCACTTTGAGATACCAGCTTGCGCCCTCCTTCTCAAAGATAACGTCCCAGACGGAAACTCCGACCTCATCAGCGATCGGCTGAACAAGCTCTCTTACCAGCTTGACGGTGTTTCCGCCTTTTCCGCCCTTCTTCCTGACCTTGCTTTCTGCCATCAGATAACCTCCAAATCATAAACAAAAGGTCGGAATGTTTTTCCGACCTTTCTGCATTATTTATTCTGTTAGGTTTATTATACCACGCAAATTCCCGAAATGCAAGCTTTTTTTGAAAAAAAGCCTTCCGATATCCCGTTTATAGGCACATTTAACATATTATACATGATTTCTGCATATCTTTTCGATTTATTTTCGGGATATTTCAGTCCGATAAAACCGTAAATTCCCGAAATGCAGCCAAAAAGCAATGTCCGCAGCCTACGTGCTTGTAACATACCGCTCTTCATCAGCCTTTGTGCCGTCTCACGGGGATAGAATGCGTCCGCAGTTTTCACCAAAAAAACACTTGACAATTGATACTATATGAGATATAATATAATAAACCGCACGGGGACGGCACCCATAACAATAAACAGCAGCGGCATTGACGAGGGGGAGGATACCCATGATAAAAAACATTATCGTCAGAAGTGAGATCGGCGAAGTGACAGGCATGACCTATCCCAAGCGTGCAAAAGGACTTGTAAAGCACGACAGAGCCGAATATGTGAAAGAAAACGAGATCATGCTTATAAATAAGGAGGACATCGTTATGGACGAGATCTTTGATACCGAAAAAATAAATGAAACACCCGAAAATGATACAGCAAAGCAGGAAAGCGTGTCCGCAGAAAACGGGATATCTCTGAAAAAAGAAGCACCCGTTAAAGATGAACACCGACTGTTTTTCCGCCCGAGAGAGTGGAGCTTCAACAAAGCGTGCAAGGACAGCTGCGTCGGCGAACGCTGCTTTATCACAAGCTTTGACGAAACGCTTGCCGAGGTCTACTGCATCGGAAACTGGCAGTATGACTGGACCGAGATAGTCACCAAAGACCTTATACTTGAAAAGAATACCGAGTACGCATTTTCCTTCTGGCTGAACGGCGGCGAAAACGACAGAATGGACGAGGTATGCCAGCTGCATATCCTCTTTGACAACGACTGGGAAAACCGCCTTATATTCAAGCTGAACCGCAGCTTCATCAAGCCCGTAAAGCATTATAAGGGCTGGTACCTCTACGAGATTCATTTCACGACCGAGGACAATTCCTATACTCAGCTGAGATTTGTTGCGCAGAGAGCGCCTATGGCAGTGATGTATGCAGACGCACCCTCAGCATATGCCGATCTTCCGAAT
>USNJ01000213.1 GCA_900556055.1 uncultured Ruminococcus sp. | reverse complement strand
AGGTTTGATGCTCTCCGATTGATTGGTTTGCAGTGTGGGATAGCGGTTCTACTGTTTCTTTTCTGCATGCGGCTTTTTTATTTGCGGCTTTGTGCGTTGCATCTGCTATGTGCGTTTCGTGTTGTGACTGATAGTTTTTCTTCTCTTTATGTGAGCGAATTTTTGATTTCTGCTTGCGGAGTTTCGCTCCTGCGGGAGCGACCAGCCCTTTCCAAAGCCAAAGGGCTGGACCCCAACGCTTTTTCTTTTGGGTGCGGGTCCGGTGGTGCTGTGCGCTTGAATATAAAAAGCAAAAGGAGAACCGCATAGCAGCTCTCCTATCAAACTATTACTAAATAACCTTTGCGCTTTGCGCAATGCCGCACCGTAATCATTTACCCTTCACGGAAAACCATTTTAACGGCCCCGACTTCGTTGTCATCTTTTTGCGCTGAAGCCCCGCTGTATCGTCCGCTTCCTCGGGAATTTCCTCTTTCGGCTCTTCCCTCTTCGACACTCTCGGCGTGAATTTCAGCTCCCCGCCCGTCTTTGGCGGCGCAGAAAACGTCAGCTCCGAATTTCTGTCAGGGATAAACTGTATCTCAGGCTCCTCGGCAGGCTCTTCTGTCTGCACGTCCTCTTTCTCCGGTTCATCGGGATATAAGTCCTTCCGCTTTTTGTACTCCGTCAGTATCTCTTCAATTGTCAGCAGCTTATACATCGCAGAATTCCCCTTTCCCTATGATACATTTTAATTATACCATCATCGGAACTATTAGTCAAGATTTTTTGTCTGTTTATCAAGCGTCTGTGTATATGCAGGCAGAAATTCCGCAAGAAATTCCTCCGCTTCCGGCAGATGCATTCCATGCACGGCGGCAAGTGTGCTTTTCTCAGCCTCGGTGAAATCCGAATTGCCCATCTGACGCTCCTCTGTGCATTTTATCAGCGCGGACAGCTTATCCGCAGCCTTTACGAGCGTCCAAAGCTCGGCATCATCATCGGTTTTCGAGAAAAGCGGACGGTAATATCCGCGCAGATCCTCGGGGAGATAGGAAAGCATTCTATCCTCCGCCATTTTCTCCACCTTGTCATATTCCGCTTTTATATCGGCATTGAAATATTTTACCGGTGTCGGGAGATCGCCCGTGATTATCTCCGTAACATCGTGATACATAGCAAGAAGCGCCGCTCTTTCGGGATCAACGCTGCCGCCGAATCTCACATTGCGGTAAAGCGCAAGAACGTGTGCGATAAACGCAGTTTCAAGGCTGTGCTCGCTGATGTTTTCGGTTATCGTGCTGCGCATAAGCCCCCATCTGTTTATGTATTTCATTCGGGATATGATAGCAAAGAATTTCTGCTCCTGCATGGCTTTTTCTCCTTTTTTCGTTGGATTTTGCATATTATATCACACCCGCCGATGTTTGTCAATGAATATTCCGCCGCATACCGTCAACAATAACAAAAACGGAGGTAACGGAAATGGCGATAAGAACAGACCTTGCGGCGGAAGCTGCATTTGACGGGGATAAGCTGAGAAACGGCATAAAGCACGCTGTCAGGCGGACAGGCGGCTGCGAGATAACAGATGTGACCGTTGAAACGGACGAGGCAGGCAGATCCATAGGCAAGCCCGCAGGACGCTACATCACGATAGACACATCAGGCAGATCCGCAGATTTCACCGAGCAGGCGGACGTTATCGCCGATGAGCTTCGGCGGCTGTGCGGCTGCTCGGACAATATCCTGATAGTAGGTCTGGGCAACAGAGATATCACCCCCGATGCGATAGGTCCGATGACTGCGGACGGTGTTATCGCAACAAGACATCTCACGGACGAGCTTCCAAAGGGACATTTCCTGCGTGACCTCAGCTCGGTATCCGCACTTGCTTCGGGTGTTCTCGGTCAGACGGGCATTGAAGCGGCTGAGATAGTGAAGGCTGTCTGCGAGAGGATATCGCCGTCCTGCGTGATAGCGGCAGACGCTCTTGCCTGCTCGGATTTCTCCCGCCTCGGAACGACCGTCCAGCTGACGGATACGGGGATATCCCCCGGCTCGGGCGTGCAGAACAGCCGAAAGGAGCTTTCCCGCCGCACGCTTGGCATTCCCGTCATCGCTGTGGGAGTGCCGACTGTTATTGATATGCACACTGTCTGTGAAAATCTCTCGGGAAATGTCCCCGACAGGAAGCTGCCGAATCTGATGGTAACGCCCCGTGATATCGACCGCATTGCCGAGAAAATGTCAAAGCTCCTGTCTGTTGCGATAAACAGGGCATTCCAGCCTATGCTGACACATGAGGATATTGCGGCTCTCTCGTAAAATGTACAAAATCCACAAAAGAAGCTGCGTAAATTTTTGCAGATTTTTCGCAAATTACTATTGTAATTTAGTCGGAAAATTGATATAATTATTGTTAGACTTGCGTGGGATAGCTATGCTGTTTCCATGCTGCGGATGGTGTCATTACGTCCGTCAGCTGCGGCTCCGTGTCTACGGGCAGAGAAAAATAACGCTCGGGAGTTATGCGGCAGTTTATATTCCGTAAATTTTTAAGGAGGTGCCGAACAATGCCTAACATTAAATCCGCTAAGAAAAGAGTAAAGGTTAATAGCGTTAAGGCTGCAAACAACAAGGCTTTAAAGACAGCTCTCAAGACCATGTACAAGAAGGCTGACGCTGCTGTTGAGGATAAAGAAGCTGTTATCAGAGCTACCATCAAGAAGGTAGACCAGGCTGCTGCTAAGGGAATCATGCACAAGAATGCTGCTTCCAGAAAGAAGGCTCAGCTCGCTAAGAAGCTGAACGCTGCAAAGGCTTAATAGCTCGTAATTTTAGGCTGCTCCTGCTCGGGGGCAGTCTTTTTTTGCCTGATTTTGGATAATTTTCTGTTTTACACAAGAAATCAGCCCGATAATTGAAAAATCTGTTATTGAAAAAATGAATTTTATGTGGTATAATGTGAATGTATAACAATAAAAATCCCCAAAATGCATATAATGATAATTCGGCAGGGAGGCTGCAGCATGAGCATTTCCGAAAATTATAAAGATATATCATCAATACTCAGAACCGATATTACAGCGGGAAAGGCTTTTCTTTCGTTTATCGACATGAGCAGGATAGCTGTTTGTATAGGCATACCCGAAAAAGACCTCATTCTTTACGCAAACGATACATTCTTCACCGAAACAGGCATTAATGAAAGCGACTTCAAAGAGCGGGGATTTACCCTGCTTGCGGGCATTCACCACGACGATATTGAGCTTTACAGAAACACCTGCATCAAGGCGATCAGCGAACGCACATCAGCCGAGCTGCGCTATATCACATCATCGGACGGCTCCATAAGATGGCTCAGGCTGGATGCCGCACCTGCCGATTTTCTGACGGTGAACGGAGCCATCGCAGCGACAGTACACAACATCACATCGGCAAAAACGCTTGAACAGGACATGGAATACCGCCTTGAACGCTACAAGATATTCGAGATAACAACTCCCGAGGTGCTTTTTGAATAT
>USNJ01000212.1 GCA_900556055.1 uncultured Ruminococcus sp. | reverse complement strand
TCGGCTTTCCCAAGGCTTTTATAACGCCCTTGCCGATACTGATACAGCAGCGAGCGCCTTGCAGCGTCATTTCGATTGGGTACATTCTATCCTCATTCGTTGTTTCGGACATCATCGTCACCTCCATTTCCAATAATCGTGCCAAACAAAGTCTCCCTTTTCTTCTCCTGCTCCTGCATACTGATGGAAGCAGCCAGCTCTTCAGAAACCGTAGCGGGAACAGCGCCTCCGCTGGTGTCCATGTATCCGGATAGTGATTCGAAGCTGCTTCGTTGCTGAAGGGCTTCATAATCCGAATAACTCCTGCCCAACTTCATGCGGATCTCATCAGGATAGTATTTAACAATGCGTTTCTTCATTTTGCCGGTGTGCTTGTCAAAGTACTCCTCCGGCAGCGGATCAAACATAACAGCGGATGCAAGATCAAATACCAGAACCAGCCCTCGCTCAGAAAATCCTCGCCGTCCGCAGACATAAACAGATCATGCTGCTGCGCCTTTGAAAGCCGCCCGTAAAACGGCAGCATATCCTTTTCGATCTCATCGGCGCTTATATTGAAGTAATTTTTCAGTCTGTATGAATTTATGATGTTGATGAAGTCTATCTGTATCTTTATCTGCGTTTCAAGCTCTTCCGCAGATTTTCCCTTGACATTCCTATGAACTGCATCAAGCAGCCATTTGAAGAAATATGTCCTGAGTCCGACCTCGATATCGGTATATTTCGGGTGACGGCTGTCCTCCGAGATATAGTTTTTCAGCACATCGTAATACGGCGTATGCTTCAGAAATTCCAGAAGCTCGCCATAGGATCTGACCTTTGCAAGCCCGATATAATCGAACGAAGAATACTGGTTCAGATAGCTGGGCATCGAAGAGATATAGTCATCTCCCGAATTCGCATTTATATGACGGATAAGGCTCAGTATCTCAGTGACTTCGGATTCTTTGATTATATAGCTGTAAAATCCCCCGTCATCGAAAAGCCTTTCAAATTTGCACAGCCTCAGATATTCCTCAAATCTGTCACGCCTGATAAGAACCTCAAGCAGCTCTCTGTGAACGGTATTTGTATCTATCTGTGCAAGAGTATTGCTGTAATGCGTGTTCCGTTTAAGATATTCCGCCGCCTCAGTAACGTCCTGACGGCGCAGAAGCTCATTGTAATCGTCATTCGTCAGCCGCTTGCCGTAGACCGCGCGTATCTTCGCCAGAGTTGCATAACCTTTCCTGACCATTCGGCAAACACACTCCCTTCCTGAAATGGGCAATCAAGAGATGATCTCTCAGTATGTCCCTTTTAATACTGCGGAAAAAAGCTCGCTTTCCCACTGAGAATGCTTCTTTTCGTATATGCTGTCAAGCTTTGCTATCTCCTCGTCACGGTTTTTGCGCACCTCCGCAACACGCTTGTCCGCATCGGAACGCTCCTTGTCTTCCAGATCTTTGAGACGCTTTTCAGCCTCTGCGACGCAGCTGCCGATTATCTTTTCTTCCTCCGCTCTCGCATCTGCGATCATGCGGTTCTTTTTATCCTCAGCTTCCTTCAGACGGTTTGTCGCATCTGAATCTATATCGAGGATGCTGTCGATAATATTATCCATCACGGTTCGTCCCTTCTGTTTATTTGCAGCAGCCTATGCCGCTGCATTTTATACCGATACCATAAGTATGGGCATTAAAATTAAACGCAATCCGCATTTCCGAAAGCTGTCGGAATGCGGATCTTTATCAGTTCTTGAGACTGTGGAGAGGTGCGGGTATCTGTCCGCCTCTTGCGATGAATTTAGCGGGAGAGTTTGTATTGACGTGCATAACAGGTCCCTTGCCGAAGAGTCCGCCCCAGTCGAGAACATCGCCTTCCTTCATGCCGATAGCAGGGATAACGCGGACAGCCGTGGTCTTGTTGTTGACCATGCCTATCGCAGCCTCATCAGCGATCATAGCGGAAATAACGTCAGCAGTTGTATCTCCGGGGATAACGATCATATCAAGACCAACGGAGCATACAGCTGTCATAGCTTCGAGCTTTTCGATGCAGAGAGCACCGCATTCGGCAGCAGCGATCATTCCCGCATCCTCGGAAACAGGGATAAATGCACCCGAAAGTCCGCCGATCCTGGAGCAAGCCATAACGCCGCCCTTCTTTACAGCATCGTTCAGGAGTGCGAGAGCAGCAGTTGTTCCGCATGCGCCGCAGTGGTCAAGACCTATCTCCTCAAGGATATGTGCAACGGAATCTCCGACAGCGGGAGTAGGAGCAAGAGAAAGGTCAACGATTCCGAAAGGAACGCCCAGCTTTTCGGAAGCTCTTACGCCTACGAGCTGTCCCACTCTTGTTATTTTATATGCAGTCTTCTTGATAATATCCGCAATTTCGGTTATATTTGCATCGGGATACTTTGAAAGTGCCGAACGTACAACACCCGGTCCCGAAACGCCGACATTTATAATGCAGTCAGGCTCGCCGACACCGTGGAATGCGCCTGCCATAAACGGGTTATCGTCAACAGCGTTGCAGAATACAACGAGCTTTGCAGCGCCGAAGCACTGGTTGTCAACTGTCTTTTCAGCAGCCTCACGGACAATTCGTCCCATAATGCGGCAGGCATCAAGATTGATTCCCGTCTTTGTCGAACCGATATTTACCGATGAACATACGCAGCTTGTGGAAGCAAGTGCCTCAGGAATGGAGTTTATAAGCCTCTCATCGCCTGCGGAAAATCCTTTCTGAACAAGTGCAGAATATCCGCCGATAAGGTTTACGCCGACAGCCTTTGCAGCCTTCTCCATGGTAAGCGCAAACTTAACGGGAGATGCGTTGCAGGCAGCGGAAACAATAGCGATAGGAGTAACGGAAAGTCTCTTGTTGATGATCGGTATTCCGTATTCCTTCTCGATCCCCTCGCCTACGGAAACGAGCTTTTCAGCGCACTTGGTTATCTTGTCATAGACCTTTTCGCATGCTCTGTCAATATCGGTATCGATACAGTCGAGCAGTGAAATACCCATTGTGATAGTTCTGATATCAAGGCACTCGTCCTGGATCATACGAATGGTTTCCAGAATATCATAAGCATTAATCATATCAAATAATCCTCCGAAATCATTCGTTTATATATGGTGCATACAATTAAAGATGTCTTCGTGCATAGCGTGGATCTTCAGTCCCATTTCATCGCCCATATGTGTGAAACGATCCGCAAGAACTGTAAAATCAGCATTGATCTTGGAAATATCGACAAGCATTATCATAGCGAACATATCCTGAAGAACAGACTGTGTTACCTCGATAACGTTTGCATTGTACTCAGCGCATACTCCGCTGACCTTTGCAAGGATTCCTACGGTATCTTTTCCTATTACTGTAATTATTGCTCTCATCAAAAAACCTCCGATAAAATGAGATTGCGGTATTCACCGCTTATTTGTGTTAAGGCTTCTGCACTATATGTATTGTCACGGTATATGATAACACCCCGAATACAGTCTTTCCGCTGATAAATGTATAACTCTGCGACCTTATCACATTACTATTATATTATCACAATTCACGGAAAAATCATATCAGCAAAACGCACAATTTTCATCGGCATTTTACATTCAATTTCGACATAACCTCTACT
>USNJ01000211.1 GCA_900556055.1 uncultured Ruminococcus sp. | reverse complement strand
CCAGGGGAAGGGCGGTTTCCTGCTGACGGGAGGCCGGGGCCCCGGATGGAGGAAGCGGAGGGCGGCGGAACGGGTCCTCTGCCATCGGGCGGGGCGGCTGTGCCTGGCGCTGGCTGTGACCTGGGCCATCCTGGCTTTGGGGATGCTGACCGGAAGGGACCTTCTCTTCTGGCTGGGGTTGACGCTCTTCTGCGCCGCAGCCATCGCCGGGGCCTGGGAGGCGGAATACCGCCCGGTGAAGGCGTAAAAGGGAAAGGAAGAAGAGATGGAAGAGAAACAGCGCAGACATCACTATTCCGACCGTTATGCCTATCCATTTCATTTTTATCGGGATAAGGAAGTAGAAATAAAGCTTTTCGTTTGGATAAAGCACTGCATAGGCAAGGAAAAGGCTGATATTCAGATAATAATTGTCCGTATATCCGATAAGAAAGCCTGTGATGATATTTAGCAGTGCGCCCATGAAATAATAAACTGTGAATTTAAATGCGCCCCATGTCCGCTCGAGCGACATTCCGATCATGTAGAACAGAAGAAGGGAAAAAATCATTCCGATAAGACTTTGAAAATCGGGGATAAAAAGGAAGGTTATCACACGCCATATCTGCCCGTGAAGGATCGCCGATCTGTCAAAGCTCAGCATAGAGGTCAGGTTCAGGTCGCTGAAGCAAAGGTCAGCGATAAAGATCATCAGCATCGTTCCGATAACGTAGAGGATAAGGTTATTTATCCCGAATTTTCCGTATTTATATTCAAGTTTGTCCAGAAGCTTGTTCAATTTTATGATCTCCTTCTTTTTGGAATATGATAATTATATCACAGGTGAGAATTTTTTTCAACACCTATTGCAATTTTATTTGATATGGGTTATAATATACTGAGACGGTAGAATACCGCCCGCAAATTTATACCCGGAGGTTGAAAATTATGGCTAAGATCACAGAAGATATGATCATAGGTGACGTTCTCGATATGGCTCCCCAGCTTGCTCCTCTCTTTATGGAGATCGGAATGCACTGTCTCGGCTGTCCCTCTGCAAGAGGCGAATCTGTTGCCGACGCATGTGAGGTACATGGTGTTGACGCTAAGGAATTCATCGAAAAGCTGAATTCAATGCTCTGATGCAGTCTGCCGTCTGCGCAGTTTTGAAAAGCTGCACGGACGGCTTTTTTATTTAAGGAGGACTGTTATGCTTGACAAAAGGCTGTCGGCGTGTATGTCGCTTGTTTCGGGAGATGTCGCCTGCGATGTCGGAACGGATCACGGATATCTGCCTGCCGAATTGCTTACAAGCGGGAAATGCCGCTTCTGCTATGCCTGCGATATAAATGAAATGCCGCTCAGGTCTGCGGAAAAAACGCTTTCATCTATCAATATGGACGGAAAATGGAGATGTATTCTTTCCGACGGGCTGAAAGCTGCCGATGACGAGGCTCTGTCCGATATAACGGACATTATATGCGCCGGAATGGGCGGCGAGCTTATTTCGCAGATAATCGGGAATTCGCATACCGCAAAAAAGGCACGTCTTATCATGCAGCCGATGACGCAGGCGGCGTTCCTTAGAAGATATTTGTGTGAGAATGGATTTCACATTATTTCGGAGATCCCCGTTGACTGCGGAAAACACGTTTATACTGTACTTGCGGCGGAATATGACGGCAAAAAGCATGATATTTCCGATATCGAGGAGACGTTTGGATTTTGCGAAAAGGGTTCTCCCGATCATGATAAGTACATAGAAAGGCGCATTTTGCAGCTTTCAAGAGCGGCGGAGGGAATGCTGAGTTCCGATCCGGATTCGCCCGAGGGACTTCGGATAATGTCGCTGATCGATAGATTTAAAAATGAGGGATGACAGATATGGCAGAATATAAGGTCAAGGATTTTTTTGAGGGAATGGACGGGATCGCTCCTTTTGCGCATATTGATCCCGGAGATAATTCGGGTCTGATCGTCGGCGATGCAAATGATGCGGTCACACACGTACTGACGGCACTTGACATCAGCATGGAGGTAGTTGCGGAGGCTGTCAGAAAGAAATGCAGCCTGATAATCTCACATCACCCTGTGATCTATAACCCGCTTTACACGCTCAGCACGTCAAATCCTGCGGGATATGCGCTTGCGAACGGCATCGCCTGCATATGTTCGCATTCGCCGCTTGATATGGCGGACGGCGGAATAAACGACATCATCTACGATATGCTGAAAGAACCTCTGGGGCTGTCCGAAAAGCTGAAAACGCTCGAACCCGTGCATGCTGACGGCAGGGGATACGGCATGATCTGCAACTGCTCGAAGGAGCTTTATCCCGATGAGCTTGCGGCATTGCTTAAAAAGCTTTTCCGCTGCACTGTCGTAAGATACACCGATGCGGGAGTGCCTGTGAAAAGGATAGCGTTCTGTTCGGGCGGTGGAGGCAAGCTGTATGTAGATGCGTTCAAGCTTGGCTGCGATGCCTATGTTTCGGGAGATTTCAAGCACGATCAGTTCGTTTATGCCAACAATATGGGCATTTCCGTTTATGACTGCGGACATTTCCATACCGAGGACATCGTGATACCGTACATCACAAAGCGGCTTTCCGAGATGTTCCCCGAAGTCAGGATCGAGCAGGCTGAGGCGGATGTTGATCCTGTGAATTATATCTGATACTTTCGGACGGTAATTATATACCGTCCGATTTTTTTGTATTATACAGCCTGTTGAAAAATCCGTTGAAACTGTTGAAATGTTGGTTTAAAGCTGTTAAGAGCATATGTTTCTGTTGAAATGTAAACCGAGAAAGTAACGCTGAGATATAATTCAACATAGTTTTCAACAGTTTCAACAGTGTTCAATTGTTAAAAAGTTGAAATGTTGAAGTGCATATGTTCCATTACATTTCGTATAATCCGAGGTAAAAAAAGTCCCCTGCCGGGGGTAACGACAGGGGCAAAAAATATGATATAGGATTAGGGTATCTGCGCTGCAAGCCGGGGTAAGCATTACAGCGCCAACAGCTAGGGGTTCTTTTATATGGCATTGCTGCCGCACGGAAATTGTCGGGGTAAAACAATTCCCGAATATAAAAGTGTGGGTAACATGCTGTGCACGCCTTACGGCGTTCACCTTAAAAAGTTTGGTGTGTACCGCTTTCATTTGGTACAAGTATATAATACCTGTCCTATGTGAAAACCTCGTGATAACATACTGAAATGGAAATGAAAGAAAGCTGAAACGGCTGTGTACACGCTTTTTACGCAAAAAAGCGGACAGGTTAAGAACCTGTCCGCCGATAGATCTGATATTAAGCAGTCAAGCAATAAATTACTTGAGCTCAACAGTAGCGCCGGCAGCCTCGAGCTTAGTCTTGAGCTCCTCAGCGTCAGTCTTGGAAGCGCCTTCCTTGATAGCCTTAGGAGCAGCCTCAACGAGCTCCTTAGCTTCCTTAAGGGAAAGACCTGTTGCTTCCTTAACAGCCTTGATAACGTCCATCTTCTTGTCGCCGAAGGAAGCCAGAACTACGTCGAATTCTGTCTTTTCAGCAGCAGCAGCACCGGCAGCAGCAGCAGTACCAATATTATAAGTTCCATCAGTTAAATAAATTTTATAGCGATATGTACATTCCCCAGTTGTTGAATTACCATCTGCAAAAACTTG
>USNJ01000210.1 GCA_900556055.1 uncultured Ruminococcus sp. | reverse complement strand
GCCGCAAAACCGCATATATCAAAGCTTTTGCGGCGATTTCTTCTCCATAATTCTAATGGTTTTTATTATAATACTATAAGCCTTGCCGTGCATATGTGCGGCATTATCCATAATGAAAAAGGGGTGACCGATGCAATGGCAGAACTTAATGATATGATCCGCAGGCTTAACGGTGAGAATGAAGCGGAGCAGACCGAGGAAACAAAGCTCGTCCCCGTTGACGGCTTTGTTGCGGTAAGCGTGCCTACGGGAAACAGAATGGCGTTTCTGAGCGTCTATCCCCCGCAGAACGGCGGCAGGTCGGTGACCTTTGAGGAAGCCCTGAGAGCCGTGAAGGACAAGGGTGTTTCTGTCGGCATAAATGAAACCGCTATCAGGGAGGCGGTAAAAAATCCCGGTGAAAGCGGTCAGGTGCTGGCGGCTGAATGGCAGGCACCCGTTGACGGCGAGGACGGAACGATCGAGTATCTTTTCGACAAGGAGCATACCATAGCCCCCAAGGAGGACGAAAAGGGCTTCGTTGACTATAAGAATCTCGGAACTATCCGCAATATCGTCAAGGGAACGCCTATCGCAAATATCACCCTCCCGACAGAGGGCGAGCCGGGCGTTGATATCCTCGGCAGACCTGTTGCCCAGAGAAAGGGCAAGAAGCCGGCTTATGTCATAGGCAAGGGTACGGTGCTGAATGCTCCGGGAACGCAGATACTTGCATCTACCAGCGGTCACCTCACCTATTCGCCCAACAGCGGATTTGCGATAGAGGATACCGTAGTTATCAGGGGCGACGTTGATGCATCTGTCGGAAACCTCGATTTTATCGGCGATATCGTCATAAAGGGCGAGGTCATGGAGGGCTTCAAGGTCGCATCTCAGAAGAATATAACCATCAACGGCAACGCAACGGGCGCATCTATCGAGGCGGGGCTGAACGTCACCATCAAAAAGGGCTGCATAAACTCCAATGTTATCGCCCACGGCGACGTGAATGTCGGCTTCTGCGAGAACGCAAAGATCGTCTGCGACGGAAACCTGAAATCACAGACCTTCGTTGCCTGCGATGTCTACTGCGCAGGAACGCTCTTTGCTCAGGGCGGCGACGGTGTTATCATGGGCGGAAAATACATCGCCCTCCAGAACATCGAAGCGCAGTCCATCGGCACAAAGAGCTACACTCCGACATCTATCACAGTCGGCGACAACGCAATGATGACCGAGGAGCGTGAGGGCGCTCTGAAGGAGATCTCGAAGATCGCAACCCGAATGATAACCCTGAAGCAGGTAGTGGACTTCATAAACGAGAAGAAAAAGCACGGCACAGTCCCGCCCGAGCGTGAGGAGATGCTTTCCGCCGCCATCAAGGAGCGCATAAAGCTGAACTGCGACAAGACCTCCCTCGAAAGGCGCATCAAGGAGATAAACGCATACCTCCAGAACAAGGAAAATCTCAGCGTGAGCTGCAACAAATACCTCTATCCCGGCGTAAGAGTCGTCATAAACGACGCTGTTTATACCGTCACTGATGAGTGGGTGAAGGTAAGGCTGGTCGAAGAAAACGGCGACATAAAGCCTGTTCCGATGTAAAAATTCAGCCGTCTCAGATCCGAAAAGGTCTGAGGCGGCTTTTTTAATAGAATTTACGGCGTGTAAAGTTTGATGGCTTTACACATATGCTGATTTTCAGCGAACATGGCGATGAACAAAATGTTTTTATTATTATCCGAATTGTAGACTTAAAATCAAGTTATATCCATATTGTTTCATATGGACATAGCTTTTTCCTTTTTGGATAATTTCACTTTCTCTTGAATATAAAGCCAACATCATCACCGTATCTTGTGAGATCACCGTAACTTTGCTTTTTCTCGCAGCGATAGACTGCCGTCCAAGCTTTGTGTCCCCGCCGATACACAGCAAGCCGCCGTTCTGCGGTGCGGAAAGCATAGGCAGTGTTCCGTGTGGAACGACATAAAAATATAATATTCAATCCTTTATATTGTATTCAGACAATATTATCACCCCAAAATCGGCATATAGGATCTCGCCAAGGCAAAATTATCCGAAAGACTTGACAGCATATCATCAATATGTTATCATCAACATATACACAGAATATTTTTCACCGAATATTTACATTTCTTCCCCATAAAAATCCCCTCACCCCGACGTATATATTACAAATGAAGCAAAAAGGAGCGGTCAACATGAAAAAACAGGTCTTTTTACCCATTATATTATCCGTGCTGATGCTGACGGCGTGCGGCGCTTCAAGCGACAGCTATTCCACCAAGGCAGCTTCAAACGGAGCTTATGCCGAAAGCTATGATTCATATGATTATGATGCCGATTATGACGATTATTCCAATGAGGAATTTGCCGAAGAAGAGGTCGGCAGGAACGATTCCTCGGCAAATGATGCCGACAGCGTTTCCGCAAATGCGATAAAGCGTGAGATGCTCGTTTATTCATGCAGTATGTCGGTAGATACCTTGGATTTTCAGGCATCGCTTGACTCGCTGAAGTCATCACTCGAAATGTACGGCGGATTTATCGAGCGGGAAAATTTCAATGACGGCGGAAACGGCGGCAGATGGTACAGTGCCGATGAAGAGAAATGGCAGTCGTATTCGGCAACGTTCCGTGTTCCGAGCAATAATTACGAGGATTTCTGCAAGGCGGCTGCTGACATCGGCGATATGCGCAGCAAGACTGCAAATGTTGAAAATCTCAGCACCGAATACAGCGACCTATCCACAACTCTTGCGATATATGAAGCTAAAGAGGAACGCTATATTTCGATGCTTGCGGATATCACAGATGACGAGTATGCGATAGCTGTTGAAAAGGAGCTTACGGAAATTCAGGTAAAAATTGCGGGGATAAAGACGAGAATGAACGCAATTGAAACTGATGTTGCATATTCGTATGTATATCTCACGCTGAATGAGGTCAGGGAATACACTCAGCCTGCGCCGACGGCATACACATTCGGTGACCGTCTGCGGGAAACGCTCAGGGAGACCGGTTCGGGATTTCTTGATTTCCTGGAGGGGCTGCTGTTCCTCATCATACATCTTGCGCCTTATCTCGTGCTGATAGGCATTATAGCGTTTGTTATAGTTAAGGCAGTGAGATACCGCAAGGGCAAAAAAGCGGCAAGATCGGCAGCATCGCAGGCTGTGACAGTTTCCGCTGCCGCAGATGATATTTCCGAGCCGAAGGACGAAAGAACCGAGCCGACTGATGATAAATAGCACTTTGATCTATGGGAGAACTGCTTTTGCGGTTCTCCTTTTGCTTTTTATATTCAGGTGAACAGCACCCACAAACCCGCAGCGGGGAACCCCCGCCGGTATTCCGCGTTACGGCGCAGCAAGCCGTCGCCTTACTTATGTTTAGGGATATAGCCAAGCGTCCGCGCGTTGGTACTTTGAGTTTTTGTTTGTGGAATGCATAGCTTAGGCGGTCATCACTTGGCACATTTCAAGGGCACAGCACCCACAGACCCGCACCCAAAAGAAAAAGTTCGCCAGCCTTTCTAAGGCTGCGGGATTCTTAAGGGCAATTGAAGGCTTTGACTTCAATTTGGTCCGTTTGGTCGCCCTCGCAAGGGCGAAACTCCGCAAGCAGCAAAGAAAAATTCGTTTACATAAA
>USNJ01000209.1 GCA_900556055.1 uncultured Ruminococcus sp. | reverse complement strand
CCGTAAAGAACAGGATTTCTCAGAGCTTTGAACTTTGAGAGGGAAGAGAGCATGAGTCTTGAGCAGAATACACCGAAGAAAAGGTTGAGGATTACGCCCGAAACGAGAGTAAAGCCGAACGAGTAGATCGTACCTGCGGTAGATGGTCCGAACATAAAGAATATCGGGTGAAGAAGCTTTGCAAAGATGCTGTCGGGAGTTCCGAATGCGCCCATCAGGATTATTGCAATGATTATCATTGTAACGTTTCCGTCAAAGATAGCCGCAAAAGCACGCTTGAAGCCCGAATTCAAAGCACCGTCGAGAGTTTTTCCCGCACGGATCTCTTCCTTGATTCTTTCAGATGTGATGATATTCGCATCAACGCCCATTCCGACTGAAAGAATGATACCGGCAATACCGGGGATAGTCAGGATGGAGCTGTTCATAAAATCAAAGTATCCCGAAACGAATGCGAGCATACCTGCAACCTGTCCCGCAAGAGCGATGACAGCAACAGCACCGGGAAGTCTGTAAATAACGATAACATAAACCGCAATAAGCACGAATGCGATTATTCCTGCGAGCACCATAGCGTCAAGAGCACCCATTCCGAGGCTCGGAGAGATCGTAGAGAAGCTTGATGTTACAAGCTTGAAGGGCAGTGCGCCCGAATTGATCTTGTCTGCAAGTGCCTTTGCGCTGTCAGCGTCGAAGTTGCCGCTGATAGTAGCACTGCCGCCTGAGATCCACTCGTTTACAGTAGGATATGAAATACAGGTATCATCCATCCAGATCGAGATCGTACCCTTTGTTTCGGCAAGTCGCTTTGTTGCATCGGAAAACTTCTGAGCACCGTTATTCTCGCCCGAATCATTCAGTTCAAGAGCAACGACCCACTCTGATGAACCCGACTGCTGTGTGACATAAGATGCATATGCATTCTTTACGTCCTTGCCCTCAAGGATTATCGTATCTGCGGTAATGCCCGTAGGAAGTCCTGCGGAATCCACCTCGTGTCCCTCACGGAATGTCAGCATAGCTGTTTCGCCAAGTTCCTTTACTGCGTTCTCGGGGTCGAAATCAGCCTCGCCCTCTTTCCACGGGAAACGGACAATGATTCTGTCATTCGTATAGTCGATATAGCTCTCGTAATCGGTGATTCCGAGATTGATCATACGCTGAACGATAACTTCCTTTGCGCTGTCGAGCTGACTGTCGGTAGCGTCAAAGCCCTCGGGAGGGGTAAATGTTACGTCAACGCCGCCTCTGATGTCAATTCCCATACGGATATCGGAAACGCCCTTGATATACTTGGTTTCAATATCACCGTAGTATGTGCTGAACCCGAAGAGCACCGAACAGGAAAAAAGAACGATCAGAATAAAAACAATGAAAAATACAGGTTTTTTGACCTTGTTCACTTTTCTGCCTCCTAAACAATGCCGAAAAAAGCCTTTTCGGCTCAAACTATCGTTTAATTATATCATTTTTCCCGTGATATGTCAACCATTTGCGGAAACTTTTCTCCATGTTTCGGATAATTTTACTTTGCGCATATATCCGCATAAGACATTTTTTCGGGATATTACAATTGTTACATTATAATGACAGTATTCAAAAAACCATTGACGAAGCTTTATTGCGGTGATATAATGTAAAATAAAGATATACTGTAAATTATGTATTCAAAAAAATGAAACGGAGGTAATTATTATGAAAAAATCAAGAAGAATAGCAGCTTTTATAGCAGCTCTTGTTATGGGCTGCACAGCCGCAGCTCCTGTAAACTCATTTGCGGCAGCATCTGTAAGACCCTCTTCTTCGGCATCTTCGTCATCAACAACAGGCTTTGTCAAGAAGGACGGCGTATACTATTATTATAAGGACGGCAAGATGGTCAAAAGCTCGTTCATCAAGCACAACGACAAGTGGTACTATTTCCTCAGCACAGGAAAAATGGCGACATCATGGGTGAAGATCGGCGATACATACTACAAGTTCGGCACTGACGGCATCATGCTCACAGGCTGGCAGAAGCTGGACGGCAAGCAGTATTATTTCGGCGGCGACGGAAAAATGCGCACAGGCTCCGTAAAGATCGGCGAGCTTGTATATAACTTCTCATCCGCAGGCGTGTGGGACGGCAAGGCAGGTGTCGGTGCCGCAAAAAGCACATCTTCCTCGACTAATCCGCCGACATCTGCAAATGATACAGCAAAGACCACTGCTTCCCCTACCATTAAATATGGCTGCTCGATGGCTGACGTTATTGCTGTTAAGGGACTGAAAAAGGGACAGTATGAAACAGTTGGGGATTCTCTTCTTGCATATCAGTCAAAATTCCTTGGATATGACGCAGTGACAATTTACTTCTTCGATAAGGGCAAAATGTTATTCTATTCAACATCCATTCCTTCGATGAATCTTGCATCAAGCGAGATCAGCAAAGCATTCTCATCTCTTGAAAGCTCATGCAAAAAGTCCTATGGAGATCCCGATCTCACTGCAAAGGATAATTCCGTAAGAGTATGGGAGCTTGACAATGAACTGCTTATGATCGGCAATACAGGTTCAGGCGTTGTTTATATCCATATGTCCTCCGACTATGCCGACGATATCATCGAAAACGACTCATTTGATATAAATGATTTCCTTAAATAAGATATAAGAGGTCCTTAGTTTATGAAAAGATCCGGAAAAGCCGCAGCATGGCTCTGCGCAGTCATGATAGCAGCTTCAGTACCGCTTTCCTACGGTGCTTCTGCCGATGAATCCGCATCCTCCGAAACATCGTCCGATACATCGGTTTCCGAAACAGCTTCCGACGAAACCTCGGGAACAGACAATTCGGAAACTGCGGAGAGCGAAACATCTGCATCGGAAACAGAAACATCTGCATCCGAAACCGCCGCATCAGCTCCTGCCGATACATTGGAATCGGGAAAAACAGGCTTTGTTGATCTCGGCATCGACAGATATTATTACAGCAAGGGCAAGCTCATCAAGGGCACATTTGCAAAGATAGACGGAAGCTATTACTATTTCCTGAAAAGCGGAAAAATGGCAATATCCACCTGGGCAAGCATCAACGGCAGCTACTATTATTTCGGCAGCGACGGAGTTATGTACACCGGCTGGAAGGATATCGATGAAAAATCCTACTATTTCGGCGGCGACGGCAAGATGCGCACAGGAAAGGTCATCATCTACGGCGTTGAATACACCTTCAATTCCGCAGGCGTATGGGACGGCAATGCCGGAAGAGCGACCGAACCGCAGGAAACAACGGAAACTGTTCCGACAGAAACATCTGCGATATTCGCTCCCGAGGTCATTCCCGAAAGCGGAAAGCCTGTCCCGACTGCCGTAACCTTCGGCTGTACACCAAGCGATGTGGTCGTTGTAAAGAACCTGAAAGCAGGAAAATATGCTTACAAAAACGGCATTCTGTATTATCCCTGCAAGTTTATGGATCAAAACGCTTACACATATTACTTCTTCGAAAACGGCAGACTTGTTTCATATGTCACAGCAGTTCCGCTGAAGGATATGTCCGAAAGCGAAAAGACCGCACTCCGCACGGAAGTCGAAGATATCTATATTTCGACCTACGGCGAATGTTCGGTAACGTCCGCCGTCAACAGCGGAAAATACTGGGATATGTCCTCCGAGCTGCTTATGACGGGCTG
>USNJ01000208.1 GCA_900556055.1 uncultured Ruminococcus sp. | reverse complement strand
ATGCGGGAGATACTGTTTGCATTTCCGATCAAGGAGATAAATGTAAAAATGCCCCGCTGGATAAACACACTCCCGAAGGGGCATTGGCTGAAGGAGGATATTTTCGGTGCTGTCAGAGACGCTGCATCGGGCATACATCAGGTGCGTGAGGCTCACGGCATCGCTGAAAAGCTTGCCTGCTGCGAACACTGCACCAGAGCGGAAATATCGGGCATTGACCTCGGAAAGGGAAGTGCGCTTCTCTGCGCCGATTTAAAAAGCGAATTATTCTATAAGATACTCGCCGAGGCTACAGGCATTGACATCAAGGACGAAAGCGACCTGCTGCCGCTGCTTACCGAGCTTTCGGATATCCGCAGAAAATACAGCAAGCTCGAAGGCGCATTATCCGAGGTCGAAGCTACCGGCTACGGAATTGTTATGCCTGGTATCGACGAGCTTGAACTTGACGAGCCTGAGATCATCAAGCAGGGCGGAAAGTATGGTGTGCGCCTGAAAGCATCTGCTCCGTCTATACATCTCATGCGTGCGAACATCGTGACCGAGGTAAATCCTATCGTTGGTTCGGAAAAGCAGTCGCAGGAGCTGGTCGAGTATCTCATGAACGAATTTGAGGAAGATCCCGCAAAGATATGGGAGTCGAACATCTTCGGAAAATCGCTGCATGAGCTTGTCAACGAGGGACTTCACAATAAGCTTTACAAGATGCCTGCGGACGCGCGCATCAAGCTTCAGGAGACCATCGAGCGAATGATAAACGAGGGCTGCGGCGGACTTATCTGCTTTATCCTGTAAAAAAAAGCGCCTGCGTATCGTTGTGATAACGCAGGCGCTTTTGTATTTATTTACAGCATTTTTATCTGGTCGGGATCGTCTTCGTCTTTGAGCACTGCGCCCGATGACGGAACGGATCTTACGACATAACGCTTGAATGACTCAGCATTTTCGGCAGGTAACTTTGATGCACGGTCAACGACAGCCTTGGGTTTGAGCGTCATGATCTGAACACCCTGGGTATCTCTCGTGGATTTCGGCAGGATAAGCGCAGAATTGAATATCAGTGCCCTTCCGTTTGACGAATGGACGTAAATGTCCCTGTCATCGCATTCAGGTATCACTGCGACAAGCGGAGATTTTGATGAATATGCATTTGAAAGCTTCTTTCGGTTCGTTTTTGTTTCATATGAAGAAAGAGGCACCTTGGCAGCCTTTCCGTTTTCAAATATCATCATGATATGTCCGCTGTAATCAGATGTAACGACCATTGCGGTGATGTTTTCGCCGTCATCGAAACCGAGCTTTGCGGGGATATATTCACCGAGCGCAGATGCCTTTGTATTGTCAAACGCAGCGACCTTGGACTTGTAGACCTGACATTTATCGGTGAAGAAAAGCACGTCCGCACGAGTTGTCGTTTCGACTTCGGAGATGATCTCGTCGCCTTCTTTAAGCTTGTGTTCACTGCTCATTCTGAGCGACTGCGGGGTTATCTTCTTGAAATATCCGCTTGTCGAAAGGAACACAGTGACCGGTGCTTCGGGAATGTCGTCCTCTTCTTCGTCCTCGGCAATATCTCCGGCATAGCAGAACATAGTTTTTCTCGGCTGACCGTATTTCTTAATGACATCTTTCAGCTCGCTGATGATTATTCCCTTGATCTTCTTTTCATCGGAAAGGATATCTTCCATTTCTGCGATGTCCTTTTCAAGCTGTTCGATCTCGTCGATTCGTCCCACGATATATTCTCTGTTGAGATGGCGGAGCTTTATCTCGGCAACATATTCAGCCTGTATCTCATCGATCCCAAATCCTATCATCAGGTTCGGAACAACTTCGCTTTCTTCCTCCGTCTCACGGACGATCCTGATCGCCTTGTCGATATCAAGCAGTATCTTTTTCAGACCATAGAGCAGGTGAAGCTTTTCTTTTTTCTTGTTAAGATCAAAGTAAACACGGCGTTTTATGCACTCTTTTCGGAACGCTGTCCATTCTTCGAGTATCTCGTTTATTCCCATGACCTTAGGCATTCCGCCGATCAGGATATTGAAATTGCAGGCATAGCTGTCCTGAAGAGGTGTCATTCTGAAAAGCTTCTGCATCAGCTTGTCGGGGTCAACGCCTCGCTTTATGTCAATGGCGATCTTAAGTCCCGAAAGGTCTGTTTCGTCGCGGATATAGGATATTTCCGTGATCTTTCCCGCCTTGATAAGCTCGATTATCTTGTCCATGATAGCTTCGATAGTCGTTGTTGCGGGTATCTCGGTTATTTCAATGCAGTTTGCCGATTTATCAAAATTATACTTTGAACGTATCTTTACCGAGCCTCTGCCTGTCTGATAAATTTTCCGCAGCTCATTTTCATCGTAGATGATAAATCCGCCGCCCGGAAAATCAGGTCCTTTCAGAGTAGATACGGGATCATGCTCTGGATTTTTGAGATATGCGATAGTTGTTTCGCATACCTCGGTCAGATTGAACGGGCATACAGCACTCGCCATAGAAACAGCAATTCCGACATTCGCATTTACAAGTATAGTCGGGAATGCAGCAGGGAGCAGGGTAGGCTCGGTCATTGTGTTATCATAGTTCGGGACAAAATCGACAGTATCCTTGTCGATATCACGGAAAAGCTCATTGCATATCGCGGCCAGCTTGACCTCAGTGTAGCGGGAGGCCGCATACATCATATCGCGGCTGTAGCTCTTGCCGAAGTTGCCCTTGCTGTCAACATACGGATGAAGAAGTGCTTCGTTTCCCCTTGACAGACGTACCATCGTTTCATAGATGGCGGCATCTCCGTGAGGATTGAGCTTCATCGTCTGACCTACGATATTTGCGGATTTTGTGCGTCCGCCTTTCAGCAGACCCATCTGATACATAGTATAAAGCAGCTTTCTGTGGGACGGCTTGAAACCGTCGATCTCAGGCAGCGCACGGGACACGATAACGCTTATCGCATACGGCATATAATTCTGTCTGAGCGTGTCGGTTATGCGCTCGTCAACTATCGTTCCCGAACCTTCGATATAAGCGTTGGGGATAGTTTGACGCTTGTGCTGCGGTTTTTCTCTATCTTTCTTAGCCAAATGTCATACCTCCTGTCAGCTCAGATCGGCAAGCTCGAGATAGCTTGCGCCGTTTTCGGAAATGTAATCCTTACGCCCCTGGAGATTGTCTCCGAGGAGCATTTCAAACATCTGCGCCGTTGCTTCAATGTCATCGGGATGTATCTTGATAAGACGGCGTGTTTCGGGGTTCATTGTAGTCAGAGACATCATGTCAGGCTCGTTCTCACCAAGTCCTTTTGAACGCTGGATAGTGTACTTTTTATTGCCTATCTTTTCGAGTATCTTTGTCTTTTCCTTTTCGGTGTATGCGAAATAGGTCTTATCGCCCGAAACGATCTCGAACAGGGGAGATTCTGCGATATAAACATAACCGCCCTGAATAAGCGTCGGTGTCAGACGGTAAAGCATAGTCAGGATAAGCGTGCGGATCTGATATCCGTCAACATCGGCATCGGTACAGATAACGATCTTATTCCAGCGGAGGTTGTCAAGGTTGAACGTTGAAAGCTGCCTGTTCGCCTTGGTCTTTACCTCTACTCCACAGCCGAGTACCTTTATGAGATTCGTGATTATCTCGCTCTTGAATATCTTGTCATAGCTTGCCTTGAGGCAGTTGAGTATCTTTCCGCGCACCGGAATTACCGCCTGGAACTCCGCGTCCCGGGCGAGCTTTAC
>USNJ01000207.1 GCA_900556055.1 uncultured Ruminococcus sp. | reverse complement strand
GGAAACGCTGAATAAATCGTTTCTGCCGTTTTTCACAACCCTCTCAGTGACGTATTTTCGAGCGTTGCTCAAAACGGTGAAACGAATGCTTCACATTATTCAGCTTTTTCCTAATTTAAGTTCAGCTGCATTTTATAGCAATTATGTACAAAATATAAAATTTTGCAAACCCCCTTGCATTATTTTTGGAGATGATATATAATGTAATCAGTTCCATAAAGCATTATGCTGAGTATGGATTATGTAGGTGTAATCGTTTACACGAAGATTTATTTTTAGGAGGATAAGCTATGAAATTTGCAGACGGCTTCTGGCTTAATCAGAAAGGCTTTGACGTTAATTACGCAACACAGCCCTATGAGATCAAAACAACAAAGAATTCCATCAATGTATGGGCAACAACCCAGTACATTCAGAACAGAGGTATGACCCTTGGCGGTCCCTGCCTCGATATCACCTTCTCTTCAACAGCTAAGGACGTTATCAAGGTCACTATCGACCACTTCAAGGGTGCTCTTAACAACGCTCCCAAGTTCGAGCTGAACGAAGATCAGGGTTATACTCCCGAGATCACTGATGACGGCGAGAACGTTATCATGATTACCGGAAAAACAAAGCTTGTTATCAATAAGTATTCCTGGAATGTTGCATACTACTATGACGGCAAGAAGCTGACAGGTGGTGCTTGGAGAGCAACTACCGTTATCAACGAAAGCAAATTCAAGGTATCTACAAGACTTGAAAATCATCAGGACGATACATTCTGGTCCTACCCTCTTGACAAGCGCAGCACATATCTCCGTGAGCAGCTCACACTGTCCGTTGGCGAATGCATCTACGGCTTCGGCGAAAAATTCACAACATTCGTAAAGAATGGTCAGAACGTTGAAACATGGAACTCCGACGGCGGCACATGCTCCGATCAGAGCTACAAGTGCATTCCTTTCTATGTATCCTCCAGAGGCTACGGAATTCTCGTTAATTCCTCCGATAAGGTTTCCTTCGAGATCGCTTCCGATACAGTTTCCAAGGTTTCCTTCACACTTCCCGGCGAGCATCTTGAGTATTTCATCGTCGGCGGTGAAAACATCACAGAAGTTCTTTCCAACTACACAACACTCACAGGCAAGCCTGCACTTCCTCCCGCTTACACATTCGGTCTGTGGCTGACAACTTCTTTCACAACCAAGTACGATGAGGAAACAGTTACTTCCTTCATCGACGGCATGGCTGAAAGAGATATTCCGCTTCAGGTATTCCACTTCGACTGCTTCTGGATGAAGGAATACGAGTGGTGTAACTTTGAGTGGGATACACGTCAGTTCCCCGAGCCCCCCGCAATGCTCAAGCGTCTTAAGGATAAAGGACTTGAGATCTGCGTATGGATCAACCCCTACATTGCTCAGCGTTCAAAGCTGTTTGATGAAGGCATGAAGAACGGCTATTTCATCAAGAATCCCGATGGCAGCGTATTCCAGGCAGAGCTCTGGCAGCCCGGCATGGCTATCGTTGACTTCACAAATCCCGCTGCATGCGAATGGTACGCTTCCAAGCTCCGCGCTCTCTGCGAGATGGGCGTTGACTGCTTCAAGACAGACTTCGGCGAGAGAATACCTACCGATGTTGTTTATTACGATGGATCCGATCCTATTGCAATGCACAACTACTACACATACCTCTACAACAAGACCGTATTCAATGTCCTGAAGGAATATTACGGCGAGAACAAGGCTTGCCTCTTCGCAAGAAGCGCAACAGTCGGTGGTCAGAAGTTCCCTGTACACTGGGGCGGCGACTGCTCTGCTGAATACACATCTATGGCAGAAACACTCAGAGGCGGACTTTCCCTCTGTCTGTCAGGCTTCGGATTCTTCAGCCACGATATGTCAGGCTTTGAAGCAACCGCTACACCTGATATCTACAAGAGATGGGCAGCATTCGGACTTCTTTCCACCCATTCCAGACTCCACGGAAATTCTTCTTACCGTGTGCCTTGGCTTTTTGACGAGGAATCCGTTGATGTTCTCCGCTTCTTCACAAAGCTTAAGGGCAGACTCATGCCTTACCTCTGGGCACAGGCTATCAAGACTCACGAAGTCGGCGTGCCTATGATGAGAGCTATGGTGATCGACTATGCAGATGATCCTACATGCCTGTATCTTGACAGACAGTATATGCTGGGTGATAACCTGCTTGTTGCTCCTATCTTTAATGACGAAGGCACAGCTGAGTATTATCTCCCCGCAGGTCAGTGGACAGACATTATCAGCGGCAAGGTTTATGAGGGCGGAAAGTACTACAACGAAAAGTACGACTACTTCTCTCTCCCCTGTCTCGCAAAGCCTAACAGCATCATCGCTTACGGTGCATTTGCAAAGGACTTTGAGTATGACTACCTGACAAACACAGACTTTGTGATCTACGGTCTTGAGGACGGCAAGTCTGCTTCTTCCGTTGTTTATGACAAGGAAGCAAACAAGATCTTCGACCTTACAGCAGTTCGCAGCGGCGACACAGTTGAGGTAACATACAGTGCTACCGATAAGCCTTTCAAGGTTACTGTATTCGGAAAGACAACAGTTGAAGTTAATCCGACAACAGGCGGAAAGGTTATCATCAAGATCTGATAAGACATGATATAAAAAGCAAACCCGTCCGCAGGGAAAAATCTCTGCGGACGGGTTTTTCTATGTCACTTTAACAGGTCATTGACAGATATTATCTTCCGCAGAAGCCGTTGAGCCATGAGCAGAGATATGTAATAAAGTTGCACATACTGTTCTTCCTCCTTATTGTATTTCCTCTTGGGATATTACAATTATAACAAATCGGTTACAGGATTTCAATGCAAAATTTCTTCCGTTTTTTCAGGATAACAATTCCTGAAAGCATGAGATCCATACATAATTATTATCATATAAAATGCAAAAGCGGCTCAGAGATAATATCTCCGAACCGCCTTCCTATGTCACTTTGAGAAGCTAGCACGCATAAATCACTGACCGCAGAAGCTGTTCAGCCATGCACAAAGGTAAGTAATAAAATTACACATATTCATATGACCTCCTGTTATATTTCCCTCTTGGGATATTCTAATTATAACAAAACGGTTACAAAAACGCAATGCAAAACATCTGGTATTTAATATGGAATATAGTGCCTTATTTTTTCTTGGATGCAGGCTGGCTGCCGTGGCACGCACACGAATTTGCGCATCCCGAGCATTTGCCGCCGCAGGTCGATTTTCCTGATTTTTTATCCTTTCTCATCTGATAAATGATCGCTGCAACGATCGCTGCAAGTATAAGCAGAACAACTATTGTACCGATATTTTCTGAAAGAAAATTAATCATAGCTAACTTCCTCCTTTGGAAAAAACGAGCAGGATCCGGAGGCCGATCATCTCAGCGTCCGATAAACCCCGCCCGATCATAAAGCTTTTAATCAAGCTTTTACTTTAACGTTTGTTGTAAGAGTGTTGCTCTCCTTGTAAGGCTTAACGAGCATATAGATCATGAATGCCAGAACAGCCAGTGCAACGATAAGACCGAGAACATTTACATTGCCTGTGAAGATTCCGCCGATCTGATAGATGCAGAGTGAAACTGCGTAAGCAAATCCGCACTGATAAGAGATAGCGAATGCCGTCCACTTACCGTTGTTCATCTCTCTCTTGATAGCACCCATTGCAGCGAAGCAAGGTGCGCAGAGGAGGTTGAATACCAGGAAGGAGAATCCGCTGAGTCCT
>USNJ01000206.1 GCA_900556055.1 uncultured Ruminococcus sp. | reverse complement strand
TGGCACTGCATGACCGACAGCAGGACAAAGTGACCTCATTTCACATTGCTTTCGGCTTTGCGCCCGATGTACGCAGAACGGAAAAGTGAAATTATCCGAAAAAAGAATTGACGTGACACGTTAAAGTGTGGTATGATAAACGGAAAGGAGAGAGCAAAATGGAAGATATTGTGAGAAAGCACATCGTTTTTTACGGACGTGTCCAGGGCGTGGGATTTCGGTATCATTCGTACTATATTGCAAACAGCCTCGGGCTGACGGGGACGGTAAGAAACCTGTATGACGGCAGCGTTGAGATGGAAGTGCAGGGCAGCCGTGAGGCGATAGATGAGCTTGTAAGGCGGCTGAACGGGCAGCGTTTCATTGATATTTCGGATATGTCCGTGCGGGATATGCCGCTTGCCGAGGAGCGGAGCTTTGAGATAACCGACTGACAGCAAGAATAAAAATGTCATTCGCCGAATATATTTTACATAGATTTTATGCCGCAGAAGAATGTGATTTTACATTGGCGGGATAAAATAAAAAGAAAAATGAAGGGAATGATATTATGTGTGAAAAAAGACGTGATATGATTAATTATCGGCTGGATATCGCAGAGGTGCTGCTGGAAAGGGGAGTCTGTCCCGATGCGAATACCGGTGCGGTCATCTGCTCCGACGGCGATATCGTGGGAACAGGCTGCACTGATGTTCCTAAGGGCTGCCCCGACTGCTGCGGAAGCTGTGAAAACGCTGAAAGTGTGTGCCTTGAAGCTGAGATAGCGGCAGTGCTTGCTTCCGACAGAGCAGCTCTCAGGGGAGCATCTATGTACATCGTGAAAAAAAGCAGTGACGGTGAGTATCTGGACGCTGTTCCGTCGGGTACTGCGAGAAAAATAATCATTGCTGCGGGTATTTCTGATGTTTTTGTAAGAGTCAGCCGTGATGGATTCCGTGCTGTGGTCGTTTCAAACTGGAGCAAGGAAGTGTGATTTTTGTTTGTTTTCAATAATAAGATGTGCTTTATGAGATGAGAATATGTGATTATCTACAAATGTTGCGTTTTGATAAAAAAATGCTTGACTTTTGCAGGATATGATGCTATAATAATAAAGCACTCTTGATTGAGAGCAAGATAAATATCGCGGGATGGAGCAGCTCGGTAGCTCGTCGGGCTCATAACCCGAAGGTCGTTGGTTCAAATCCAGCTCCCGCAACCACGTAGATCAGGCGTTTGATGTTTTTTCAAACGCCTTTTTCTTTTGCCTGAAAGCCGAAATTGACAACACATTGACAACATTTTATTTCAAATGACTTTCTTACTGCTGCCGTTCGGGAGCTTTATTTTTTTTTTTTTTGCGGGAATGCCGTGCCGCACATATCCCGAAAAGCTTCCCTGCCTGCCGATACTCTTATTCGGCAGACCGTGGAACTGTCTTTATTCTTTCTTGGTCGTATCGCTGCCATTGTCGGGAGCCTCCTTGATTTTGCAGATCGCTTTGTACCTGTCTGATTCCTTGTATTCTTTTTGCCGGGCTTCAAGCTGCTTTTGGCTTTTTTTCTGTTGTTCCGTATATTTCTTATTTACTTCACTGCTGAAGTCGTCTTTTTCAAGCTTTTTCATGAGCCGCTCCATGTAGTCCTTTTGTATTGCCTGATTCATTGATATGGGTTCGGAGTTAGGGCTGCAATCAAGCTCTTTTTTTATGGAGGTAATGACCTTTAACAATTTAGTCGTTGCGATATAGTCTATATATTCTTTATCGGGAAATACATTATAGCTTTCAAATCCGTCCCATGCAATAAGGTTTAACACTGAATATAATTCATCACTTTCAAGAAGCTTGCTGAGAATGTTGTTAGTGTAGTTATCATAATCGAAGTAGCTGCTTCTGTCTATATATTCCTGCATTTTTTTAATTGCTTCATCAGATAAAAGCAGTTTTTTTGATATATCGACATATTCATTCATAAGTGAATTTGTGTTTCCGAGAAGATAACCGTCAGGAATGGAAAAGCACTCCTGCACTTTGTACAAAAATGTTATGTCAGGTATTCTTTCTCCTCTTTCGTAATAGCTTAATGCCGCAACGGATATTCCGAGCATGTCAGCAAACTGCGCCTGTGACAGCCCTGCCTTGCTTCGTATACCTTTCAATCTTTCCGAAAATGTATCCCTCACCATTTCATCTACACCTGTAAAGTCATATTCACGTTTGTTCATTATATCTCCCCCATAAATATTATAATCATACACATCAACTATATTTGTGAAATATTACTGACTATGGTTCACAAACGTATTGACACGTACGATTGTGTATGTTATAATTATGATATCAACAATCATCACTATCAATATACCACGCCGATGATGATTTGTCAAGATAAATTTTCAAGTTCAAGGAGGTAAAAAAGAATGAGCAATTCAGATGTAAGAACAGCGGCGAAGGAGGCAGGCGTATTTCTCTATGAAATAGCGGCATTTATCGGCATATCCGAGCCGACTATGACACGCATGCTTCGCTTTGAGCTGCCCGAAGGAAAGAAACGGGAAATATTCTCAGCGATAACAAAGCTTTCGGCAAAAAAAGAAAACGCCTCCCGCTGACCTTTGGCGAGGCTCTCAGCGGGAAGCGTAACACAGCCGATCATAACAACCGACCTGCCTATATTATAACATACTCCGGGCAGGTTTGCAAGGAGGTAACGAATTTGAATTACAATATTCCGAGAATGGAAACTATCAGAGCAACAGCGAAGCTTACAGGACTTCCTGAGCATTTTATCCGCACAAAGGTCATCAGCGGCGAGATCGTGGCGGTAAAGGCGGGGTGCAAGTATCTTGTGAATGTCGATAAGCTTATTGAATATCTTAACTGTCATACCGAGCCTGCGGAAGTGCCAAAGCCTGAGTGCTGCGGGATAACGCCTGTCGGAATGTAAGGCGGTGCGGCTATTGAATATCACTTTACAGATCGACAGCGTTTCCTACGATCATAAGCCGCATGGTGCAGAGATCGCAGCAATAAAGCCCCGAATGTCAGGTTCACAGCCCGTAACGATTGCGCTTGACCGTTTTGCAGGGCTGGTAACACAGGGGCACAGCTTTACTCCTGCGGTTCTCAGGGGCGGCGCAAAGGCTGAGAATTGGAGCAGTCAACAGCTGTTCTGTCTTGACATTGACAACGAGGATAAAAGCGTGACGGGTAAGCATGACAAGAAGCGTGCAGAAGACCCACTCACGGTTGAAAAGGTGCTTGAACGCTGCTCATCATGGTGGCTGCAACCCACACTTATATATGAAACCTTCAGCAGTTCTCCCGAATGGCAGAAGTTCAGAATAGTATTTGTTTCTGAGCAGGTAATAACCGACAGAACGAGAGCTGAGCAGCTTCAGCTTGCCTTGATTGGAATTTTCCCCGAATGTGATGCAGCCTGCAAAAATGCGGACAGGCTTTTCTTCGGAGGTAAAACCGTGCTTTATGAAGATGACACGGCGGTAATTACTTCTGAGACCGCAGAAAAGCTTGTAGATATTTACGAGTTTTCTTTTACCGTTCCTTCGGCGGCTTCGGGTAAGGATAAGCAGCTTGATGAACTGAAACGGGATTTTGATTTTCTCGGATATATCAGAAGCTTCGGCGGCTCAGAACACAGAATGGGGAAGTGCATTCAGTTCAATCCCTGTCCTATATGCGGACACAATGATGACTTCTGCTTTTACCCTGAAACGAATACTTTCAAGTGCTTCGGTGCAAGCGGTGACTGCGGCGGCTCTGTTATTGATTTCATAATGCACAGGGAGCAGACCGACAGAAAAGCGGCTAT
>USNJ01000205.1 GCA_900556055.1 uncultured Ruminococcus sp. | reverse complement strand
GAAAGACCTCCGTTCTGGTAAACCGCTGCGTCAACATGATCTATTTCGGCAATGCTTACCTTTCCGAAGATGTTCCCGCAGGCATTTCGGACGACGATATTGCTTTTCTTAATGCATATGCAGACGGAAAGGAAACAGATACTGCACGGCTCAGCAGCATCACTGCCTGTGATCCTGTAAAATCGTGGAATATCCTTGCTATCACTTTTACAAACAAGGCGGCAGGTGAACTTAAAGAGCGTATTTGTGCACATCTCGGCGAAGAAGGAAACAACATTTGTGCAGCTACCTTCCATTCCGCATGCGTAAGGATATTAAGACGTGAGATCGGCGCTATCGGCTACGGAAGTGATTTTACCATCTACGACAGCGATGACAGCCAGCGTCTGCTGAAGGCCTGCATTGCTGAGCTTGATGTTTCCGATAAGCTGTTTCCCGTAAAATCCGTTGCGGGAATAATTTCCGCAGCCAAAGACAAACTTATCACTGCTGACGAGATACTTGAAAACACTCAGGGCGATTACCGCAAGAACACTATCGCAAGGATCTACAAGCTTTATCAGACAAGGCTCAGAACTGCAAATGCTCTTGATTTTGATGATATCATCGCACTGACTGTTGATCTGTTTGAAAAGTTCCCCGATATACTCGAAAAATACAGAAACAAATATAAGTATATCATGGTCGATGAATATCAGGACACAAACCAGGCGCAGTACAAGCTTATAAGCCAGCTTTCGGGCGGACATAAAAATCTCTGCGTTGTCGGCGATGACGATCAGTCCATCTACAAGTTCAGAGGTGCAACAATCGAAAATATTCTCAGCTTTGAGGAGCAGTTTGAAAATGCTGCGGTTATCCGACTTGAACAGAATTACCGTTCAACGCAGAATATCCTCTCTGCCGCAAACGGCGTTATCAGCAACAACACGGGCAGAAAAGAAAAGAAGCTCTGGACCGATGCGGGTGACGGCGAAAAGATCATACTTTACAAAGCTCCCGATGAAGCCGCTGAATCAAAGTATGTAGCAAGCGTTATCCTCGAAAATGTTAAGAACGGATTGTCCTACAAGGATCACGCTGTTCTGTACAGAATGAATGCCCAGTCAAACTCGCTTGAACGTGCAATGACCGCATCGGGCATCCCTTACCGTGTTATCGGCGGTCTGAAATTCTATGACCGCAAGGAGATAAAGGACGTTATCGCTTACCTTTCCGTCATCAACAATCCGAGAGATATGCTCAGATTCAAGAGGATAATCAATGAGCCGAAGCGTGGAATAGGCGATGCTACGGTATCCATGATAGAACAGATCTCAAACGACCTGAACGTTTCCCCTATCGAGGTCATGAGGGATGCAGAAAATTATCCTCTGCTCTCCAAGAAGGCTTCATCTCTCAAGAGCCTTGCAAAAACATTTGATATGTTCAGCGAAAAGGCTGAGGAGCTTGACCTCTCCGACCTGCTCGATCTTGTGCTTGACAAGACAGGCTATGCAGCAGCGCTTGCCGCTCAGGGTGATGAAGGACAGGGACGACTTGAAAACATAAACGAACTGAAATCCACCATGCAGGAATACACAGAAAACTCTGATGAGCCTTCCCTCTCTGAGTTCCTCGAAGAAATATCACTGTATACAGATGTTGACCGTCTTGCTGATGATACAGACTGCGTAAGCCTTATGACCATGCATTCCGCAAAGGGACTTGAATTCCCGCAGGTATTTATTGTCGGAATGGAAGAAGGCATATTCCCCGGAACACGCTCAATGGACTCACTCGAAGATATGGAGGAAGAACGCCGCCTCGCTTATGTTGCGATAACAAGAGCAAAGAGCCGTCTGTATCTCACATTTGCCGCTCAGCGAATGATCTTCGGAACGACTACAAGAAACTTCGTATCCAGATTCGTCAAGGAGATAGATCCCGAGCTTATCGAAAAGATAGACAAGACTGTAAAGAGCAAAAAAACCGCAAAGGACGAGGGATTTGTTGCATCAACGGGAAGAAATCCCTACTCTCTGCAGAACGAGCTTATGGAAAGAAAGACCGCTGCCGCAAAACAGACACAGTCTGCGGACTATGCCGAGGGTGACAGAGTAAAGCACCCGGTTTTCGGAGAAGGCACGATAGTGACTGTCAAGAAAATGTCGAACGATGCTATGCTTGAAATAAACTTCGACAAGATAGGCACAAAGAAAATCATGGCAAACTTCGCAAAAATGCAAAAGCTCTGACAGAACAAAATAAAAAATCGGCTGCCGTACTTTTTGCAGTGCGGCAGCCGTAATATTATCTGCTGAGTTTTTCTTCGATCTTTTCTCTGAGCTCAAGTCTGAGCTCTTTCAGTGATTCGTTGAACTTATCGGAAACAGCGGTAGGATGTGCATTGATAAGCGAACGTTTGAAATATCCGAGACGGGAAACCATCTCACGGCGCTCTGCTTTCAGCTCTTCAACTCGGCTGCGTATTTCCTGAACATACTCGGAATTTTCAACCCTGTTTTCAAGCAGGACAGCCTTTTCTTCGAGTTCCGTTCTTATATCCTCCATTTTTGCAAGGAACTTGTTCATATCGAAAGCTGTCTTGAATGCATAAACAGCATCTGATACGATAAAAACAGTAAGAACGGTGAACATTGCTATCTGCATCGCATTGCTCAGCGAAAGTACAAAATCCTCGACTGCCGCATGAAGCATATAGATCAGAAACAGCGACAGAAATCCCCAGAAAAGCGATGATCTCAGGCATATTCGGCCTTTCAGATTGAATTTCCGCTTGCTGTAATCCCAGTATTTCATTTTCAGGATAGATTCCATAAGCCAACCGGTGAAATATTCAAGAACCGTCGTGCTGAACATTCCGAAGAAATATACAAGTATCGGATTATCACGGAACGGGAGCGTTGAAAAAAGTATCGCCAGCGCACCAAATCCATATATCGGCAGAAACGGACCTCGGAGAAATCCCCTGTTGACGAAATGTTTCGTTTCAACAGATACTATCGTGGATTCGATTATCCAGCCGACAAAACAGTAAATGTAAAAAAACAGCACCCATTGAATGAAGGTGTAGCTATACAAATCATTTTCCTTCTTTCAGATAATTTAGCTTAATGGAGGCATATATGTTGGTTATGTCATACGAAAACTGCACGCTCTGTCCCAGACAGTGTAATGCGGACAGGCGCAATAAGTTCGGATTCTGCCGCAGCGGAGATACAGTCAGAGCCGCACGTGCCGCACTTCATATGTGGGAAGAACCGTGCATCAGCGGCGGAAGCGGATCGGGAACAGTGTTTTTCTCAGGCTGTGTCCTGAAATGCTGCTTCTGCCAGAACTATAAGATATCCGCAGAAAATTACGGAAAGGAGCTGAGTGTTTCCGAGCTTGCGGATGTTTTCCTTCGTCTGGCGGACGAGGGTGCAGACAACATCAATCTTGTTAATCCTACACACTTTCTCCCCTCGATCATTCCTGCGCTCGAGATCGCAAAAAAGAAGATCTCACTTCCCGTAATATATAATTCCGGCGGATATGAACGAACAGAAACGATCAGAGAACTTGACGGACTTATAGATGTCTATCTGCCCGACATAAAGTATTTTTCCTCGGAAATATCCTCCGAATATTCAGCCGCCCCCGATTATTTTGAATATGCAATGCCTGCTGTCAGAGAAATGTTCCGTCAGACGGGAAAAATACAGCTTGACAAAAGCGGACTTATCCAAAAGGGACTTATCATAAGACATCTCGTTCTGCCGACTCACAGACATGATTCATTCCGTGTACTTGATGAAATAGCCAAAAACTTTCCCGCC
>USNJ01000204.1 GCA_900556055.1 uncultured Ruminococcus sp. | reverse complement strand
CGATAAGATAAGCCTTGAATTCGTTGATATGACAAAGGATCCTACCTATGTCAACAGATACAGCGAGATCTACAAAGGCTCTATCAACGAGGGCGATATAGTCATTGAAGCGAACAATAAGATCCGTGTAACATCGGCTACCGATCTTTTCAACATCGAAACAGATTATTCGACATATTACACCACAGGTCAGCCGACAACTACTGTAAAATCCTCAAAGGCTGAGCAGGTGTTCACATCGAATATCATGTACGTTACCGATGCAAATCCTATGACAGCGTGCATTTTCTCAACTGAATCCGCATCTTCTTCGATAAGCTATTACGACACAATGTTCAACGACAACGGCTATGATGTCGTTACGATCGATCCTCTGACAGAGGCTATCCCCGAAGAAGCTGATATCTGCGTGCTTATCGCACCTCTGAACGATTATCCAGAGGACGTTATCAACAAGCTTTACAGCTATCTCGACAACGGCGGAAAGCTCGGAAAGAACCTTATCTATGTTGCGGATTATGCACAGAAGGATACTCCGAATATCGACGCATTTCTCGCTGAATGGGGAATAAAGGTTGACAGCGGCGTACTTTATGACAGCAACACCGAAAATCTTACAGCTATCGGCGGAACTGTTCCCGCTATCTACACAGCTGTTACAGATGAGAACTACACAGAAAAGCTGGCTCAGCCTTCGCTGCCTGTTCTCGTTCCGCTCTCACGTCCTATCAAGACACTTTTCGATACCAAGGACACAAGAAGCACCGAAGTCATCCTGTCAACATATTCAACAGGCTATGCAGTTACCGAGGATATGCTGAATGAGGACGGCACGCTTGACAAGTCGAAGATCACAGAGCAGAACTACAATGTCATGGTAATGGGCAAGAAGTATTACTATGAAAACAATGTTGAGGTATACAGCAAGGTGCTTGCGATCGGCTCCAGCATGATGCTCGATGAGTATCTGACATCGCTCAGCTATATCAACAACGGCGAGTATTTCGTTGAGGTGGTAAACGATATGTGCGGCAAGGACAGCGGCATATCCATCGTTGCCAAGGATTTCACAGCTGAAACATTCGACATGACAAAGAAGGATCTGACAGTAAATCTGCTCGTATTTATCGTTATTATCCCTGTGGCGATCATCATTACCTGCGTTGTCGTATGCGTAAGAAGGAGAAATCGATGAATAAACGTGTTAAATGGATCATTGTGGGCGCAGCGGCTGCCGTCGTTCTTGGCGGCGCGCTCGTCGCTCTCAAGCTGACGGCTCCTGACGATACTCCAGAGGAAACTGAGGAGGCAGAGGTAACAAGCCGTCTTATGTACGAGAAAAAGCCGGAAGATCTCAAAAAGCTCACTATCAGGAATGAAACAGGGGAGTATGAGATAGTTTCCGACGGAAGCTCGGGCTTTACCATCGAAGCAATAAATGCAGTCCCTCTGAATTCCGATCTTCTTACATCGACAGCCGAGGCTGCCTGCTCGGTCACTATCCAGGATACTGTAACGGAAAATGCCGAGGATATGTCTGTCTACGGACTTGCCGAGCCGAGAGCGGAAGTTAAGGCTGAGTTCGGCGACAGTGCCAACACGGTAAAGGAATTCCTTATCGGAGATGTCACACCGAAGAGCGGACGCACATACTTTGCATTCAAGGGCGAAAATACCGTATATACCGTGAAAACAACCGATGTCAGCAGATATCTGAATAAGGAATATGACTATGTTCAGAAAACTGTTTTTTCCGATGAAACAGATGAAGAGGGAAATAAGCCGCTGATCGAGGATATGATAGTCAGCAGACGTGATATACCGTATCTTATCGAGCTTGTCTATGATGAGCGTCAGGAGGACGAAACTCTCACAACGGGAAATACGTCATCTCACCTGATGACATCTCCCGTAACGCTTTCGCTCAATCCCGATACGGCGAATCCCGTGCTGAATGCGCTTTACGGTCTGACGGCGGAAGAGGCTGTCGTTATCGAACCGACTGAGCAGGATCTTGAAGCATATGGTCTGACTGACGACACCTGCTTCGGAAAGCTCGCAATGAAGCTGCCCGAGCAGATCTTCAAGCTGACTATCGGCAATGAAGTTACTGATGATGACGGAAATGTTACCGGCTATTACTGCTACGTCAACGGCTTTGATGTTATCTATAATTTCAGCTCATCCTCGCTGCCGTGGGCAACGCTTATGCCGCTGGATATTACTTCAACTATGGTAACATCAAATTATATCTACGATCTTTCATCTATTGAGATAAAAACTGCCGATAAGACGTATGACCTTGAAATGACAGGCTCGTCAAGTGATGATTTCACAGTGAAGATCGACGGAAAGGATATCGAAACCGACAGGTTCAAGACCTTCTATCAGTTCCTGCTGAGAACATCTGCCGAGGAGCTTTATCTCCAGGAAACAGACGCAGAGCCGTATATGACGATCACCATCAAGACAACAAGGGGCAATACCGATGTTCTGGAATATATTGCCGACAGCGACAGAATGACGATCATAAAGCTTAACGGAAATGCAGATTTCCGATGCCGCACCGCATATACAGACAGACTTCTGGAAAATCTCGATGCACTCATAAACGGCGGTGAATTCGCAACAACATGGTAATTTGTCTCGGAGCAATTTGTGACATTTTCTGCCGCCATAGTGTGATATAATTGTTTTTGCCGATGTAAAAAAGCTGAGTTTTATCAAATCTTACAAATAGAATGTTAAAATTTTAGCTGTATTTATTTCGGAACAGCCTTGAAAAATTACCGCATGTATGTTATAATAATAACATATCATGCGGTATGGGCTGAGATGATCGGAAAGCAGGGGAGTTTTGCTGCTTACGGTCACTTGACGCAGAATGCAAAGCTCAGGAAGGAGTTGTCATAATGAGCGAGAATAAAATCGAAATGACAGAAAACGGCGGAAAGAATGAGTTCTTTTCATATAAGGGATTTCCGCTTGTAAGGAATAAAAATACTATATATTACGGAAATATGTCCGATAAATTTGTAGTCATGATGCAGATTCAGGAAACAACAAAGGTTGGCTCTCTGGACGTTGCAAGCAAGGTAAAACTCTATAAAATGGCTACGGACGAAAATCTTAATCCTGCACAGGCTATCGTAAAGACAAGCGAAAAGAGCGGTCTGTATGAGGCACTCGATTTCGCATATGCATGGCTGACACGTTCCGCAGGCTGATAAAAAATGCACGGCATCGCTGAAAAACGGTGCCGTGCATTTTTATATCCGTATAAACAGACAAAAAAATCCGTATCCCAAAAGGATACGGACATGGTGGAAACTATAGGGCTCGAACCTATGACCCTCTGCTTGTAAGGCAGATGCTCTCCCAGCTGAGCTAAGCTTCCTGACAAAATTAATTATACCATATTGTTATGCGGTTGTCAAGGCTTTTTTGAGATTTTTTTGCAGGGACGGAAATTCTCCGTCCCCGCGTGAGTATCAGTCGAAAGAGGGGTTGAATGCGTAGAATTTTACCTGAAACGTATAAAGCGCAAAAAGTGAACTAATGGCGAGTTAATTGCTATTTGCATTATATTATGAAAACAATAAAAATATATCAAAATTACATTTTGTGTTTATTTAGCTTGGTGTTAAAACTAAAGAAATTAAAATAGCAATTTACCTTTTTTGAATGATAGATTGTCAAGTCAAGTGCAACAAAATCAGTGAAAAAATTTTTTGAGCACCTCAAAGGGAGTAAGGAAATTGAGACGTTTTCTCGGACGATTGTTAATCATATCAACAATGTGCTGTAGATCTTCATCGGTAACATCAGCAA
>USNJ01000203.1 GCA_900556055.1 uncultured Ruminococcus sp. | reverse complement strand
GACCGTTACGGAAAAATCATCGGCATAAATATCGTCAAGATTATCGCTTTCGATATAAACGAGAATGCTTTCCGCACTGTCAGGAATGATAAAGCTGCCGTTCCCTGAGGAATATGTGCTGTCATTGGTATTTACAGTGAAAACTCTGTTATAGCAGGTGTTTCCCATGGCTGTGTACTGTACCGATACAGTTACCGAGGGATTGGAGCTTTTAAATGAGCCTGACACCTCAATTTCATTGCCCCTGAAAAGCTCTGCGGGATACTCGGCACCGTTCCACGCTTCCTGTCTGCCGCTGATGTGCATTGCCTTTCCGTCGGAGGCTGTTGTATCATCTACCAAAGCTACAGAGGCACTTCCACGTCCTCTTGCGGCAGTCATATCTTTTGTAAAATCCTCTTTGATCTCGGGAGCGTCGTTTCCGCTTTCCGCTTCTGTCACTGCCAATGTGGTTTCGGCAGCGGTTTCGGCACCTTCACTTTTCGCTTCATTACCGCAGGCTGAAAGCATCAGCACACAGAGCAGTGCCGCTGTTATTTTTTTAAAGTTCATAGCATCATCTCCGTAATTTTTTTGATATGATCATCATATCCTTTAAAAAAATTATAGCACAAAAAAAATAACTGCCGCAATTAAATTATTGTTTTTTAACTATCAAAAATTGTGATGTATCACTTATTGTTATTCTCGAATCGCAAAAAATGAACATTAATACTAAATATATCGCACATTTTTTCTTGAAAACCCGAAATAAATATGGTAATATATTTGCAATAATTCATTTTCGGAGATGATACTTATGATAAGAATTGCGGAAACAGAGAATGGAACGGTCAGGGGACTTCCCGCCGCCGACCCCAGAGTTTCGGCGTTTAAGGGTATCCCCTTTGCTGCGCCGCCCATAGGAGAAAACCGCTGGCGTGCTCCTCAGCCATGCAAAAATTGGGAGGGTATCCTTGACTCTTTTACCTTTGCTCCGATTTCTATGCAGGACGTCCCCGGACTTGGTACGGATATTTACTGCCGTGAATGGCACGTTGACCCCGACATTCCCATGAGCGAGGACTGTCTTTACCTTAATGTATGGACGAATGCAAAGAGCGCCGATGAAAGACTGCCTGTTCTTGTGTGGTTCTTCGGCGGCGTTTATCAGTGGGGTTATACCTCGGAAATGGAGCTTGACGGTGAACGTCTCGCAAGACAGGGTGTTGTTGTAGTCACCGTTAACTATCGTCTCGGTGCGTTAGGTTTTCTTGCTCACCCCGATATTACTGCAGCTCAGCCCGATGCTCCCTGCAATTTCGGCAGCCTTGACCAGCAGGCAGGTATTCGCTGGGTTAAAAGAAACATCTCTTCATTCGGCGGCGATCCTGACAATATCACTATTGCGGGTCAGTCTGCAGGGGGCGGAAGTGTTCTTGCTCAGATGGCTTGCAGAGATAATGAGGGAGCTTTCAACAAAGCCGTTGTACTTAGCGGAATGTTCCGCAGTCCTTATGAGACAAATCCTTTTTTTGTTCCGCTCCCTCTTGAAAAGGCAGAGAAGCTTGGGGAGGAGTTTTTCAGCTTTATGGGTGTTTCCTCACTTGAAGAGGCAAGAAAGCTTGATGCTTCTTTTGTAAGAAGTAAATATTCCGAGTTCAGAGGCGTGAGAAATGTTATGTTCTGCATTGTACAGGACGACAAATTCTGCAAGGGCGATGCTATGAAAGCCTTTTATTCGGGCAATCGTGTGAGAGTTCCCGTTATGGCAGGAAATACGGGAGATGAATTTATTGAGGGGATCAAGGCTGACGATACTGATGAGCTGAGAAATAAAGCGATAAAATATTTCGGTGATAATGTGGAGAAATTCCTCGGATTTGACGAAGCGGTGAAAAAATCATGGTGCGGTTATGCAGCTGTCAGTCAACCCGAGATCGGTGTGAAATCCGCCTTTATCTGCGAAAGCAGACTGAACGAACCCCGAGACTGCTATTATTACCGTTTTATACCCGATATTCCCGGGGACGATAACCCGGGTACATTCCATTCGGTTGATCTGTGGTTTTTCTTTGACACTATTGCAAAATGCACCAGACCATATACAGGCAGACATTACGACCTTGCAAGGCAGATGAGCAGCTATTGGATAAACTTTATCAAAACGGGCGACCCCAACGGCAAGGACAGGAACGGTGAGGCACTTCCAAAATGGGATAAATATACCGAGGATAACAGGGCTGAAATGCTGTTTACATCTGAGGGTGCAAAGTCCGCTGCTGCCGAAAGCGAGTTTGTTTCATTCCTGACAAACGCAACTGTTATGAGAGAAATGGGAGGAAAAACAAAATGAGTAAAACACCTGCATTCAACCCCTATCTGCCGAGCTGGGAATACATTCCCGACGGCGAGCCTTATGTTTTCGGGGACAGAGTTTATGTTTACGGCTCTCACGATTTTTTTAACGGATATGTTTTTTGCATGGGTGACTATATGTGCTGGTCTGCGCCTGTTGATGATTTGGGTGACTGGCGTTGTGAGGGCGTTATTTACGGCAGATGCGATGACCCTATGAACAAGGAAGGGAAGATGTGCCTTTATGCCCCCGATGTTACCGTGGGACCTGACGGACGATACTATCTCTACTATGTTCTTGACAAGGTGCAGGTCATGTCTGTTGCTGTATGCGACACACCTGCGGGAAAATATGAGTTTTACGGATATGTTCATTATCCCGACGGAACAAGGCTTGGGGAACGTGAGGGAGACGAGCCGCAGTTTGACCCCGGGGTTATCACAGAAGGAGAAAACACTTATCTTTACAGCGGATTCTGCGGTAAGGGAGATAAGGGCAGAACAGGTTCAAGAGCTGTGGTACTTGACAAGGATATGCTCACTGTTAAGTCCGAGCCTGTAACAGTTATACCCGGTTGTGAATACAGCAGCGGTACAGGTTTTGAAGGACACGCCTTTTTTGAGGCTTCATCTATCCGAAAGGTGGGGGAAAAATATTGTCTGATCTACTCCTCCGAGGTCATGCACGAGCTATGCTATGCCGTAAGCGACAGTCCGCTTGAAGGCTTTGAGTACGGCGGAGTGCTTATCAGCAACACCGATCTGCACATTGACAGCTACAAGCCCGCCAAGCTGCCTATGGCAATGGGGGCAAACAATCACGGCAGCATTGTCATGATAAATGATAATTGGTACATTTTCTATCACCGTCACACTAACGGCACATGGTACAGCAGACAGGGCTGTGCGGAAAGGCTGGAGCTTAATGCCGACGGCTCATTTATTCAGGCGGAAATGACCTCCTGCGGACTTAACGGCGGTTCTCTTGAAGGTAAGGGCGAATATCCCGCATACCTTGCCTGCAATCTTTTCACTCCGAAGCACTCCTTATATCTGGGTGAGGAGGGTGCTCCGAAGATCATGCAGGACGGCAGAGACGGTGACGAGGAAACAGGCTATATCGGCAATATCACCGACGGCACTACTGCGGGATTCAAATATTTCGATTGTCATAATGTCAGCAGGGTATCCGTTACCGCAAGAGGATATGCTCAGGGCATATACGAGGTGAGAACCAAATGGGACGGCGATAGCCTCGGTGAGATAAAAGTGGAATTCAGCAATGTCTGGGAAACATACAGCTCGGACATTAGTCTCCCCGACGGTGTTAATTCGGTTTACCTCACCTTCAAGGGCAGCGGCAATTCAATGCTCAGATCGTTTACACTTGAATGATGTAAAAAACTCCCCCACCGCCAACTGATATAATCCCCTTAGAGTAGACACTCGAAAAACAAAAAAAATCGAGACTACACTAAGGGGGTTATTTTATGCCAA
>USNJ01000202.1 GCA_900556055.1 uncultured Ruminococcus sp. | reverse complement strand
AGAATAAAACTGCCTTTGTGCTGGGTGTCCGCCCGATAAATTCACCGAGAAATCTATCCTTCGGCAAGCTTGATCTCGAAGTGGTGTTCTCCGAAATGACAGGCACGACAGACGAAGAAGGGAGTGAGGGATAATGGATACACGGCTTAAAAAGTCCGTTTTTCTCAGCCTTAAACACTTTGTCCCGGTCACTTTCATAACTGTTGCCGCCGAGATAGCCTGCATTTTCCTGCGCAGGACGCTGCCGTTCAATTTCGATGCAGTTCTTTTCGCTGCGGCATATCTTACGGGAAGGATCTACTATCCGTTTCATACACGGCTTTGTGCATCGGCATCCTGTTCAGCGGCATTTCAGGCAAGATCGTTCGCTGTGACCACACTCTTTTTTACATACGGCATCGCTGCGGCAAATGCACTGATATTCGCAGCCGCAAAGGTCGCTTTAAAGCTGCCGATCAAGCTGCTTATCGAAACGGGATATTATCAGATACAGCCGCCGGCACTCCCGCTGCTCATGATATACAGCATATTATGGTCGGGAACATTTTCGGCAGCACTTATGGTTTTCGGATATGCGGAAAGCGCAGTATCCGCAAGAATGAAGCACATCTCCCCCGTCTGGATAATAGCAGCTGTTGTTCTCATTATCGCAGGTCTTGATGCGCTGAATATCCCGATATTTGACGGAATGACAGCTTACCTGATGAGCCTTGTGACAGGCATAATCATTCCGCTCCACCGCACAGTGTTCCTTTCAACGTCAATATCTGCCGCAATGTGGGCAGTATTCTGGGCGCTGATATATTTCGCAAGAAAGAACCGTGATCTTCCGTATTTTTCAAGATCTGAACACACACACCGAAAGAAATGAAAAGCTCCTCCGCTTTGTATCTCATTACCGAGCCAATGCGGAGGAGTTATTTTTATGCAAAATATTACCGGTTTCTGAGATCGACGATCCTCTTTGCCTTGCCCTCGAAGCGCTGGAGTGACTTGTGTTCAACAAGCGAAACCTTTACTTCTATTCCGAGAACGGTTTTGAGGTTGTGATGGATCTTTGCCCTCAGCTCCTCGATAGCACCGTAATTTTCAAGCAGGCTTCCGTCAGCAAGCTCTACCTTAACTTCAAGACGGTCGGAGAAGTTCTCACGAGTGATGACGAGCTGATAATGCGGTGCAATCTGGTCAAAGCCCATCAGCACGCTTTCGATCTGCGATGGGAACACGTTTACGCCCCTGATCTTCAGCATATCATCGGAACGACCCTTGATCTTTGCCATTCTTGCAAAGGTTCTTCCGCATTTGCAGGGCTCGTAATCTATCTGAGTGATATCCTTTGTGCGGTATCTCAGCATCGGGATGCCTTCCTTGGTGAGCGTTGTGATAACAAGCTCGCCCTGAGAACCCTTAGGCAGAACCTCAAGCGTATTGCTGTCGATGATCTCTGCGATGAAGTGATCCTCGTTGATGTGCATTCCGCAGCGTTCTCTGCACTCGCCGGAAACGCCCGGTCCCATAAGCTCGGACATACCGTAGTTGTCGGTAGCAAAAAGGTTCAGCGACTTCTCAATCTGTCCTCTCATTTCCTCTGTGCAGCCCTCGGAACCGAAAAGTCCGAGCTTCAGGCACATCTTGTCCTTAACACCGAGATCGCCCGCAAGCTCACCGATGTACTGCGCATAGGAGGGTGTAGCAACAAGAGCGGTAGTCTTGAAATCCTGCATGAACATGATCTGCTTTTCTGTATTTCCGCTTGATGACGGAACAACTGTCGCACCTATCTTTTCAAGTCCGTAGTGCAGACCGAGAGCACCTGTGAACATACCGTAGCCGAAGCAGATCTGAACGATATCATCGCTTGTGGCACCTGCTGCTGTAACGATACGTGCAACGCAGTCCGACCATACATCAAGGTCATGCTTTGTGTATCCGACAACGGTAGGCTTGCCCGTAGTACCCGAAGATGCATGCAGACGGACGATCTTGTTCATAGGCTGACCGAACAGTCCGAACGGATAATTATCCCTGATATCGTCCTTAGTCGTGTAAGGTATGTACTTGATATCGTCGAGGGTCTTGATCTTTTCGGGAGTAACGCCTGCCTCTGTAAGACGCTTATTGTAGAACGGCACGTTATCCATGCAGTACTTTACGAGATGCTTAAGGCGTTCAAGCTGAAGTTCCTCGATCTTCTGTCGGGGCATTGTTTCTATATCCTTCTGAAAAAACATTTTTATCTTTCCTTTCATGACATATCCGTCATTTCTTATTGCAAACTTATTTTATTATAACCCATATGCTTGATTTTTTCAATATTTGCGGGATAATTTCAGCGATTTTAACAGTTAAAGTGTAAAAATCTGTCTAATAATGATAATGATACAAAAAGCCGCCGTCATTATGACAGCGGCATATCATTATATTTCATTGCGGCTGTAACGCACGAGATTTTTTACATCTCTTATAGGCAGCCAGAAAAGCCCGGCGACAACAGCTATCGAAGCTATGATATTGATGGCCTTGCCCATCTTTGCCACAAATACCGACAGTCCCGAAAGGACAGCAATGCCTATCAAAAAAACAATTGCCGCGATCAGATAATTTCCCGTAGCATTCAGGCAGAAACCGAATGCCGTTGCGATAAAGTACAGCAGCAGGAACATCACAAACCCCATTGCCAGCAAATAGAAAAAGCCCTTGTCATCAAAGCTTTCCGAACCCTTGGACACAAAGAAAAATGATAATCCTATCGAGAAGATCAGCTTCAGAATGTATCTCGGCAGATTAAATTCCCCCATTTTTTACCCCCCCTTTTTCCTTATTATACATGATGATCCGGCAGATTGCAACATAAAATGTGAAAAATACAGCATTCTCTTTCGATATTGACATTTCAGGAGCGGCTTATTATAATAAGCAGTTTCCCCAAAAATAGTTTTTATTATAAAAGCCTGAGAAAATTTCGGCTTTCTCAGGCTTTTTATTTTGGAGATGATATTATTTCTTAAACAAAGACTTTATCCATTCGATAAATCCCTTGTGCTTTTTGGACGTGTTCAGCGGTATCTTTTCGGCATTGTCATAGGCTTCCTTGATGAAGTATTCCTGACAGTCTATCGGCATTCCGACAACCTCCTTGCGAGTGTAGATGCTGTTCGGATTCATGCGCCTTGCCTTCATATTGTCGGAAAGGATTATCCTGAACATTCTGAGTATCCTTTCCTTTATGCCGGGATCATACACTGGAGCGGCTACCTCTACCCTTCGCAGTGTGTTTCTCGTCATGAAATCCGCCGAGGATATATACAGGCGGCAGCGTTCCTCCGTGCCGAATATGTAAATTCTCGAATGTTCCAGGTATCTTCCGACGATGCTTATGATGCTGATATTCTCGGTATATCCCGGAACACCCGCAACAAGGCAGCATATTCCCCTGACGATCAGGTCTATCCTTACACCTGCCTGCGATGCTTCTGTCAGCTTATCCATTATGACCTTATCCGTCAGCGAATTCAGCTTGAAGCCGAGATATGCATTTCCGCCCGCCTTTGCAACGCTTATCTCTTCGTCGATCATGTCAAGTATCTTATTCTGGAGCGATTTCGGCGCAACAAGCAGATGCTTCGTATCCTCGACAAGATTTCCTATCGAAAGCGCATGGAACACCTGAGCGGCTTCATTTGCGATATCTTCATTTGCGGTCATGAGCGAGAGGTCAGTGTAAAGGTTTGAGGTCTTTTCGTTGTAATTTCCTGTGCCTATCTGCGTGATATGCTCGACCTTTGAGCCGTTCTTTCTTGTGATAAGCAGCAGCTTTGAATGTACCTTCAGATTTTCGGGACCGTATATTACACGGCAGCCCGCACTTTCCAGACGCTTCGA
>USNJ01000201.1 GCA_900556055.1 uncultured Ruminococcus sp. | reverse complement strand
GCTTCGATCATTTTATCTTCCGGAACCTCTTTTGCGCCGGCTTCGATCATGATCACTTTCTCTCTTGTGGAAGCTACTGTAAGCTGAAGATCAGATACATCTTTCTGTGCCATGGTAGGGTTGATGATATATTCACCATTGATCAGACCAACCTGTGTGGTAGCACATGGACCATCAAACGGAATATCGGAAATGGTAGTAGAAAGTGCTGCACCGATCATGGCAACCAGCTCCGGACGGCACTCCGGATCCACGCTCATAACCATGCACTCCAGGGTAACATCATTGCGCATATCCTTCGGGAACAGCGGACGCATTGGACGGTCGATCTGACGAGAGGACAGGATCGCCTTCTCGGACGGACGGCCCTCACGGCGCATGAACGAGCCGGGAATGCGGCCTACGGAATAAAGTCTTTCCTCGTAGTCAACTGACAGAGGGAAGAAATCAACGCCTTCTCTGGGCTTTTCGCTTGCTGTAACATTAGCCATAACGACTGTATCGCCGTAACGTACCCAGCAGGATCCGTTCGACAGCTCACAGGTCTTGCCTGTTTCAACTGTCAGCTCTCTGCCGGCATAAGTGGTCTTGAATATTCTGTGATTTTCAAACATAGAACTGCCTCCGAATTTTTATTTTTCATGCAGCAGTTTTAGCAATAAATCCTGGATTTTCGCCGAAAGCCCACGATTTAATGCTAAAACAACTACTGCATTTTGAAACACGGAAAGGCAGAATGGAAAAACGCTTTCCATCTGCCCCCGATTTTTCCTGAATTACTTACGAATACCGAGCTTTTCGATGATAGCACGATATCTCTCGATATCTGTCTTCTGCAGATATGCAAGGAGGTTACGTCTGTGACCAACCATCTTGAACAGGCCTCTTCTGGAATGATGGTCATTCTTGTGAGACTTCAGATGTTCGGTAAGGTCGCTGATTCTCTTTGTAAGGATAGCGATCTGAACCTCGGGCGAACCTGTATCGGTCTCGCTCAGTCTGTACTTTTCGATAATAGCGGTTTTCTCGTCTTTCTGCATCATGATGCAAACACCTCTTCTATAAATATTTCCTATGTCCAAGCGGGCGGCAGGCGTTACTCCCCGAAGGGCTTGATCCGCCGGCTGAGAACACGGCTATGCGTTTTGCACGCAACATTTGTATTATATCACACCAAAATCCGTTTGTAAAGGGTTTTTTGAAAATAATTCCGAAAAATCACGAAATAGTTTTTCCTTTTTTGGATTTGCTTTCGATCGGAGCTTCGGAGCCTCCTCTGTCAACGAATACACTGTCCTCAGGATCAAGCGGTTTAAGGTACGCATATTCGGGATTTTCCTCGCCCTTCTGCTCGTAATACGGATCAATGACATATTTCTGTATAACGGGATAGCTGTTGAACACGCTGACATATCCGAGAAATGTTATCGGCCAGATCGGAACGATTATCGCCGAAAGCGGATTTATCAGGACAGAAACAGCGATCAGAGCTATCGTCACGCCGTAGATCAGCAGTGTGATAACATTTGTTTTAAGTGCAAGGCACGTCAGATAAAACGCATTTTTGATTATCGCCATCAGCGGAAGATTTGTCGAAACGATCATCGGGAATATAAAGAAATTCATTATAAGGAATGTCAGTCCAAGGCTTACGGACAATACGCACAGAATGTTGAAAAATGTCGTATTTCCGGTGCTTTCTCCCATAGACGGATACACCTTCATTCCTACGCATATTCCAAGAAGAACTATCGTATCTATTATGCCCATGGGCAGCGACTGCTTCCAGTTCTTTGAAAATCCGTTCCAGAAATCCGACAGCACGTCCGCATGCTTTTCCATGGAATAGAGCTTGATCACCCTAGTCATTCCCGCAATTGCAGGTCCGATCGTGATTATCGGTATGCAGCAGATGAATGTCAGTATGTTTAACCCGAGAAGCTTCCAGAATTTTCTGAAATACAGCTCCAGAAATCTGAATAAAGCTTTCTTTTTCGGTGCATCCTTTGCTACACCCTTTCCCGCCTTGCTATAATCGCCGAATAATGCCAAATTTTACAACTCCTTAATTCAGACAAACGTCCTTTTATAAATATGATGACACGGCTGTGCATATCAGTCCGTCAGCGAGTGACCACAATGCCGCTGCCGCCATCAGGACCGCAAACCGCAGCATATAAAGCCTTACGTCAGGCTGAGGTCTTACAGCTGCACCGTCAGACAAAAACAATATCCGTGCGTTCTGCCCCGAAAACATAACGGATTCCGCCGCTCCCGCCGCAATTATCAGCGATGCCGCAGCCGCATCCGGAATAAACATCGCAGGCAGCAAAGTGCCGCCGCTCCCCTGTGCCGCAGTACAGTAAACGTGTGCCATAGCCGTGCCTATACCGATTCCTCGGAACAGCATGACAGCAGCAGTCAGCGGCTGATATACACTGCCGAATCCAAGAAGAAATACAGCAAGAAGAAACGCCGCCGTAACCCTGAACGACCTCACAGCCGCATTTAAAATTCCTATATCACCATATCCGGATCTGTCGGCGGACGGAATTATACCCGACATCGCATCAAGCATTTCCCCGCTCATTTTTGAATACACAGCCGTACCCGCAGCTGCGCCCGCAAGAATTATCCCCATCATAATGATTATCAGCAATTTTCTTGCGGATGATCCGTTTCCGTCAGTCATATGCAGCACCCTTTGCTCCGAAATTCAGGCTGTAAGCCCGTCCGATAAATTATATGGACAAGTCGGAGCAAAAAGAACGCATTTCAGCTTATTTGGAAAGCTCGTAAGCCCTCTTTGTGCAGCTTTCGCAGCATTTGCGGACGATTCCGAGAAGATTTCCGTCATAAAGTTCATCAAGTCCCTTAAGAGTCGTTCCTCCGGGAGATGAAACCATTTTTATAAGCTCATCTACGGTTTTTCCCGAATCTGTGAGCATTTTTGCGGAACCAATAAGGCTCTGTGCAAAAAGCTCAAGTGCAGCCTGGCTGTCGATCCCGTTATCAGCAGCATATCCGACAAATCCCTTTGCAAAAAGATAAATGAAAGCAGGGCTGCTTCCGTTTACGGCAATGATCTCCTTCATTTTGTTTTCGGGAACTACCGCTGTAATTCCGCCTGTTGAGAATATCTCACAGACAACACTGAATTCTTCATCTGTAACGTGTGCGCATTTTGCAAGAGCAGTCGCACCTTCTCCCAGAAGAAATGGCGTATTTGGCATTACAAGAACGACCTTCGCATCGGGTATGGTCATAGATCTTATGTAATCGGCAGTGATTCCGGCAGCTATTGATACAATGACCTTATCCGATGTCATGCTGTCCTTGACAGAAACGAGAAGTTCCTCAAAATTCTGAGGTTTAACAGCAAGGAAAACAAACTTTGAAGCTTCAACAACCTCAGCGGCAGTCTTGCACGGAGATACTCCGAATTCAGCAAGCTGCTCAAGCTTCTCGGTATAGCTGTCATAAGCACGTACATTGACTGCGGATGCAAGTTTAAGATTAATGCCCTTCATTATTGCGGATCCCATATTTCCGGCGCCAATAAATCCGACATTGATCTTTTCGGAAGAATTTATAATTGACATAGACAAAACTCCAATCATAAAAAAAATAAATCACCTGCTATATTATACAACATTCTGCACAATATAGCAAGTGATTTTTTGTATTTTCACTTATTTTTCAAATTTGGGACGGATCTTGCCGCTGAAAACCCTCTGATATGCCATTCTCACAGCAGGCAGAAGGAATGATATCATAGCGATCTCTATCGGAAGCATTACCGCATTCTTTATTACACGGGGGGCAAACCATATTCCGAACGCATTCCATTCGGAAGCTGACATAAACGGGAAATTGGGGTTTGTGTAGCAGTAATAAAGCA
>USNJ01000200.1 GCA_900556055.1 uncultured Ruminococcus sp. | reverse complement strand
TGTCATGTACTCAACTTCGTCAAGAACAACGCCGGTTTCCTTATCGACCTTGCGGAAGGGTGCCTCAACAAATCCGTATTTGTTGATTTTTGCATAGGTTGCAAGATAGGAGATAAGTCCGATGTTAGGACCTTCGGGGGTTTCAATCGGGCACATACGGCCATAGTGGCTGTAATGAACATCTCGAACCTCAAATCCTGCACGGTCACGGGAAAGACCGCCGGGGCCGAGGGCTGAAAGACGTCTCTTGTGAGTAAGCTCTGCAAGAGGGTTGTTCTGATCCATAAACTGGGACAGAGGGGAGGAACCGAAGAATTCCTTGATAGCCGCAGTAATGGGACGGATATTGATAAGGCTCTGAGGAGTGATAGTCTCAGCTTCCTGAGCCTGAGTGTTCATTCTCTCTCTGATGCTTCTCTCCATACGTGCAAAGCCGATCCTGAACTGATTCTGGAGCAGCTCGCCTACCGAACGGATACGTCTGTTTCCGAGGTGGTCGATATCATCGACATCGCCGACACCTTCGCAGAGGTTAAGGAAATAGCTGATAGTTGCATAGATATCATCAAGAATGATATGCTTGGGAACGAGTTCGTCAGCACGCTTCTTTACCATTTCCTCCAGCTCGTCCGCATCGGATGCTGTGCTGAGGATATCGCTCAGTACCTTGAACGAAACCTTTTCATTGATTCCGTACTGAGCAGCGTCGAAGCTTACATAAGGTGCGATATCGACCATGCCGTTGCCTATGATCTTTACCTCACGCTGTTCAACTCTGTTGATAACTTCGCCTGTGGGAGAAGTATAGGATTCCTTATGCTCAACGTTTACCCACGCTTCCATTACGCCTGCCTGCTCGATCTCGCAAGCCTTGCTGTAAGAAACTCTCTCGCCCTCTTCAGCGAGGATCTCGCCTGTCAGAGGATTTGCAACAGGTCTGGACAGATAGTGTCCGGAAAGTCTTGATGCAATGCCGAGCTTCTTATTGAACTTGTAGCGTCCGAAACGGCAGAGGTCATATCTCTTCGCATCGAAGAACAAAGCATTGATATGAGCGATCGCGCTGTCTACTGTAGGCGGCTCACCGGGGCGGAGCTTCTTGTAAACCTCAAGAAGAGCCTCCTCGGTATTCTTTGTCGGATCCTTCTGAAGGATAGTCTGGTTGATTCTTTCATCAACGCCGAACATATCCTCGATCTCCTGATCGCTTCCTAGTCCTAAAGCTCTGATAAATGTCGTCAGAGCGATCTTTCTGTTTTTGTCTATACGAACGTAAATTACATCATTGGAATCCATCTCGTATTCAAGCCACGCACCTCTGTTAGGGATAACAGTGGTCTTGAACAGGTCTTTTCCGGTTTTATCCTTTTCAAATGCATAATAAACTCCGGGGGAACGAACGAGCTGAGAAACAATAACACGCTCTGCGCCGTTGATAACAAAGGTTCCGCTGTCTGTCATCAATGGGAAATCACCCATAAAGACTTCGTTTTCCTTTACATCGCCTGTCTCCTTGTTCCACAGAGTAGCCTTTACTCTGAGCGGTGCGGCATATGTTACATCTCTTTCTTTACACTCCGCAACGGAATACTTGGGGTTCTCATCGAGTCTGTAATCGACAAAATTAAGAACCAGATTGCCGTTATAGTCGGTTATAGCCGACATATCGCGGAATACTTCTTTAAGTCCCTCCTCCAGAAACCATTTGTAGGAATTTTTCTGCACCTCGATAAGGTTAGGCATTTTCAGAACTTCATCGATCTTTCCGAAGCTCATTCTTGTCGTTTTACCGAGCTGCACCGGCTTGACATTCACCATAGACGGGGGTCCCTCCTTAAATCTTTTCGTGGGAATCGTATCACGCCCTGCACTTTCCTTTTCCGGATACCGTCACTGATACAGCGAGCCTGAAGCTTTTCCGAGCTGTACAGTACCGGCATAAATAACATGATAAGTTGATCACGTTCAAAAGAGCCTACTTACACATTATGATACAGTATAAAATTTTACCATTAAAGAGGCTTCTTGTCAAGCATTTTTTTAATTTTCAGTAAAAATATCCGCTTTTCAACAATCTGAAAAGCGGATATTTATACACTTTGTATATGATTTAACTGCCTGAATTCCAGTATTTTCTGTCAAGGCTCCTGTATTGTACAGCAAGAGCTATATGCTTTTTGCCTATCTCCTTCTCACCGTCCATATCCGCAGCAGTCCTTGCGACCTTCAGTATCTTGTCATATGCACGTGCGGAAAGCCCCATTTTTTCAAATACCTGACGAAGCATTTCGTTCGCATCATTTGTCATCGTGCATACCTCGTGGATAATATTCGATGTCAGCCGTGCATTGCAGGAGATGCCCGTACCTTTATATCTTTCGTGCTGTATCTCTCTCGCTGCCTGAACACGTTCGCGTATCGCAGCCGAGCTTTCTTCCTTTCGCTTTGATGAAATCTGATCGAACTCCACGGGTGCAGACTCAACATGGATATCAAAGCGGTCAAGCATAGGTCCCGATATCTTCGACAGATACAAAGATACCTGCTTCGGCGTACATATGCATTTTTTCGTCGGATGTCCGTAATATCCGCATGGACAGGGATTCATTGCACCGATCAGCATGAAAGAGCACGGATATGTAACCGTTCCCGATGCTCTTGATATAGTCACCTTCTGATCCTCGAGCGGCTGACGGAGAAGTTCAAGCGTCGGACGTGCAAATTCCGCAAGTTCATCAAGGAAGAGTATTCCGTTATGCGCAAGAGATATCTCACCCGGCTGCGGAACGCTTCCTCCGCCTGCAAGCCCCGCCGATGATATGCTGTGATGCGGCGAACGGTAAGGTCTTTGCGTAATGAGCGGAGTATCTCTGTTCAGCTGTCCCGAAATAGAGTAAATATTCGTGACCTCGATCGACTCCTCAAATGTCATCTGCGGCATGATAGTCGGCATGCGTTTTGCAAGCATGGATTTTCCCGATCCGGGACTTCCGATAAGCAGGACATTGTGACCGCCTGCAGCCGCAACTTCAAGTGCTTTTTTCGCAACAGGCTGACCTTTGACATCGGCAAAATCAAGTTCACAACCCATTTTTTCTTCTTTTGCCCTATATTCGCCCTGAGGAACGATCGGCTTTCCGTCAGCAAAATGCTCAATTATCTCACAGGCGTTCTTAACTCCGTAGACCGTAATTCCTTCTACAACACTTGCTTCATATGCATCCTCAGCGGGGACAAAAACAGCCTTTATTCCTTCTTTTCTCGCAAGTATAGTCATAGGCAGAACGCCGTTGACATGACGGATATCGCCATTGAGCGACACCTCACCTATAAACGCAAACTCATCAAGAGGGTCGGTTATAACGCCCGTCACCTTCAGAAGTGCCGCAAATATTGCAAGATCGTGAACGCTGCCCGTTTTCTTGGTATCGGCAGGCGCAAGATTTACAATTACCCTCGCAGTCGGAAACGCTATATTTCCCGTCCTGAGAGCGGCGCGTATTCTTTCGCGGCTCTCCTTTACGACTGTATCCGCCAGACCGACGATCTCAAACACAGGCGTGCCCTTGCTGAGATCAATTTCAACATCAACGGGAAATGCATTAAGCCCGAAAAGTCCCAAACTGTTTATCTTCGCATACAAAGCGAACAACTCCCCTTATTCTATAATTCCGTTTATCCATCCGAGGATATCCGCATAAACTTCACTGCGGTTTATCTCATTGACCAGTTCATGACGTGCGCCCTCATACAGCTTCATGCTCACATTCCGCACATCCGCACTGACAAGCCTGTCATACACCTTTTTAACGCCCTTTCCGTAGCCTCCGACAGGATCCATATCTCCGCTTATAATGAATATCGGGAGATCCTTCTTTATCCTTCCTGCCCATTCATCCGAAGAAACATATTCCAGCAGCATGATAAGGTCATAATATCCCCTGACAGTGAATGTA
>USNJ01000199.1 GCA_900556055.1 uncultured Ruminococcus sp. | reverse complement strand
ACACGGCGTGCAATAAGCTGATTGTACTGTCCGCCGAAATCGAGAACAATTATCATCTGATGAGCCATTTTTTAACCTCGTTTCTGTAAATGTGTATATAACACTATTGTGCCACATTTTCATGAAAAAAGCAAGTAAAAAATTCGCTGAATTTATTGAATAAATCCTTGAAAAAAATATTGATATGTGATATAATAACAAAATGTGCAAATGAATTGGCTTTTTGATCGGAGGAGATTTATGAATCTGAATTTTACAGCTGCCCTTTTCCACGGAGTGCATACGGGCGGTTTTGATATATTGGATATACTTGTTGATGCGGGAATAGACTCGCTGAAAATGCTTCCTTTTCTTTATGCGGCATTTCTGTTTATGGAATATTTTGAGCATAAAGCGGGGGATAAGCTTGCAAATGCGCTGAAAAAGATGGGAAATTTCGGTTCGGTAGGCGGTGCGCTGCTTGGCTGCATACCTCAATGCGGATTTTCCGTTGCCGCTGCAAATTTATATGCAGGCGAGATGATAACTGCGGGAACGCTGCTTGCGGTATTCCTTTCAACATCCGATGAAGCTGTGCCGATAATGCTTGCACATCCCGACAAAGTGGGTGCTGTGTGGAAGCTTCTGCTCATCAAGGTGATAATTGCGGCTGCTGCGGGGTTTATTATGGATATAATCCTGAAAATCATCAGCAAAAAGCGCAGGGAAGAGCCGTTTGCCGATATATGCACAGACTGCGGATGCGGAGAGCATGGTATATTTTACAGCGCATTCAAGCATACGCTGAATATATTTATCTTCATTCTTATCGTCAATATAGTTCTGAACGGTATAATAGGATTTGTGGGTGAAGAAACATTTTCACATTTCCTCACGGAGATAAAAACAGTTCAGCCGTTTGTTGCGGGACTTGTCGGAATGATACCGAACTGTGCGGCATCGGTCGTTATAACTGAGCTTTTCGTGCAGGGCAGCATTACTGCGGGATCGGCAGTTGCCGGGCTTTGTACGGGAGCGGGTGTCGGACTGGTCGTGCTGTTCAAGACAAATAAAAATCTGAAGGAAAACATAACCATACTTGCGGTCCTGTATATTGTGGGTGTCCTTTCGGGACTGCTTGTTGACCTGCTGGGGATCACTATAATATGAAATGGATTCTGAGATCATTCAAATCTGAACCTGTCTTGTGGATATCCGGTATACTTGCGGTCGTATCATGCATGATAGCACCGCCCGGGGCAAGCCTTCTTGAAATGCTTGATATGAACATGATTGGGATACTTTTCTGCTTTATGCTTATAATTGCGGGCTTTTCGGAAAACGGACTGCTTATGCTGCTTTCCGAAAAGCTTGTTTCCAAGGTAAGAAGCGCACGCACACTTTCAGCTGCGCTTATCGTAATGACATTCTTTCTTTCAATGTTTGTAACAAACGACGTTTCGCTTATCACAATGGTACCGTTTACAATACTGACGCTTTCGCCGATGAGCCATTACATACCATTTGTGCTGGTGCTTGAAACTGCCGCAGCGAATATAGGAAGCATGGCGATGCCTTTCGGAAATCCGCAGAACCTCTACCTTTTTTCCAACTATGACATGACAGCGGGACACTTTTTTTCGCTTGTCATTCCCGTATCGCTGCTCGGACTTTTTCTTGTTATGCTGCCTGTTTTCATGCTGGAAAATGAAGATTATGAAGGCAGGAAAAGTGAGTCTGTCAAGCTGAAAAATAAACCGTATCTTGTGCTTTATTCGGTGCTTTTTATTCTGTGTATACTGTCTGTTTTCGATATTCTTGATACGTTTGTGACATTTATGTCGGTCTGTCTGGTAATATTCATAACAGAAACAAAGCTGTTTGAAAAGGCGGATTATTCGCTGCTGCTGACATTTGCGTTTTTCTTTGTGTTTGTCGGAAATGTCCAGCGGATTGACAGCATAAGCAGCTTCATAACCGATTTCATAAACGGCAGAGAATTTCTGTCCTCACTGCTGCTTTCTCAGGTGATATCGAATGTCCCGGCAGCCGTGATGCTCTCGGGATTTACCGATAACGGAGATGCGCTGATACTTGGCACGAACATAGGCGGACTCGGTACTATCATAGCATCGCTCGCAAGCCTTATCTCATACAAATTCTATGTCAGAACGGAAAATGCAAAGCCGCTTTCCTATCTTCTGAAATTCTCGGCGGTAAACTTTGCACTGCTTATTATTCTCGGATTTTTTGCGGATGCGGTGCTGATATAAAATATACTGTCTCCATGAAGATCTCCCTCAAGGCACTTCGTGGAGATTTTTTTATCGGAAGATGCAAAAATATCAAAAAAATGATAGACAAATCGGAAGATATGTGGTATAATAAAATCAAGTTTTTTTCTGAAACTTAAATTCAAGACAGCAAAAACTGTCGGAAAGGCTGATTTTTATGGATTCTTTACTCAAGCTTTTAAAACAGAACGCCCGTCTTTCCAATGCGGAGCTTGCCACAATGCTCGGTACGACCGAAGCCGATGTCGCCGCCCGTATAGCCGATTACGAGAAAAAAGGCGTTATCAAGGGTTACAGCGTTATAGTTAACGAGGAGCTTGCCGATAAAGACGCCGTTACAGCATATATTGAACTCAAGGTTACTCCGAAAGCAGATTACGGCTTCGATGAGCTTGCAAAAACAGTTGCGCTCTATGACGAGGTTGAGGCTGTTTCGCTTATGTCGGGTGCATACGATCTCGGCGTTACGATAAGCGGAACAAATTATAAGGAAATTGCTATGTTTGTAGCTCAGAGGCTCTCGACGATCGACGGTGTTCTGTCAACCGCTACTCATTTCATACTCAAGAGATATAAGGAAAAGGGCATTATGATCGACGACGAGGCTTCCGATGAAAGGGGCTTTGTTTCTCCATGATGGATTATGATAAACTTATCTCAAAAAGATGCGCTCCTATTAAACCCTCGGGAATAAGAAAGTTTTTCGATATCGCAGGGCAGATCGAGGACGTTATTTCACTGGGCGTAGGTGAGCCTGATTTCCAGACTCCGTGGTCTGTAAGAAAGACAGCTATCACCGCTCTTGAAAAGGGAAAAACTATTTATACGGCTAACTCGGGACTGATCGAGCTGAGAAAGGAGATATCAAAGTATCTCGAAAAGACTCAGCGTGTGAAGTATGATCCCGTTCATGAGATCATCGTTACTGTAGGGGGTTCTGAGGCTATCGACCTCGGTATCCGCGCTATGGTTGATCCCGGCGACGAAGTGCTTGTAGTTGAGCCGAGCTTCGTGTGCTATGCGCCTATCGTTGAGCTGACAGGCGGCGTTGCCGTTCCGATCGAAACTAAGGCTGAGGATAATTTCAAGCTTACAGCCGAGGCACTCAAAGCCAAGATCACAGACAAGACAAAGCTGCTGATACTGCCGTTCCCGAACAATCCTACCGGTGCGGTAATGACAAGATCAGATCTCGAAAAGATCGCTGAGGTACTCAGAGATACAAATATCGTTGTTCTTTCCGATGAGATATACAGCGAGCTTACATACACAGGTGAACCGCACTGTTCTATCGTTTCATTTGAGGGAATGCAGGAAAGAACACTTCTCGTAAACGGCTTCTCAAAAGCATATGCAATGACAGGCTGGAGAATGGGTTATGTTGCAGGTCCTGAGCCGCTTATAACTCAGATGCTGAAGATACATCAGTACGCAATCATGTGCTCGCCGACTGTTTCTCAGTATGCGGCTATCGAAGCGCTTCAGTCCTGCGACAACGAAGTGAAGAAGATGGTAAGCGAGTACAATATCCGCCGCAGATGGCTTGTAAATGCTCTTAATGAGATAGGTCTTGAATGTTTTGAGCCTGAGGGTGCATTCTATGTGTTCCCGAGCATCAAATCTACGGGACTTTCAAGCGAAGAATTCTGCGAAAGACTGCTTTATGAGCATAAGGTCGCTGTTGT
>USNJ01000198.1 GCA_900556055.1 uncultured Ruminococcus sp. | reverse complement strand
GCTGCTTGCGGAGTTTCGCCCTTGCGAGGGCGACCAGCCCTTGCCAAAGCCCAAGGGCTGGACCCCAACGCTTTTTATTTTTGGTGCGGGTCTATGGTGCTGTTCACTTGAAAACGCAAAGTGATGACCGCTTTGCTGTGCATTTTTTAACAAAGCTTAACGTATCGTGAGGTGATTTTTTATTGTTGATCCCGTTTTTATCAAAAGAGCCGATGCCGTTCTCCATGAACGCTCCGCCCTTTCCTCTGCCCTCTCCGTCTTCTCCGATTTCCTCCTGTACGCACATCCATCTGATCCCCTCTATCCCCCGATATCCGAACGAAAGCTTATGACCGAAAGCTTTCTCCGCCTTATCGATATCGCCCTTGATCGTGTTTCGCCATATCTCCGTGAACTGCTGACTCAGTTCTATATCTCCGGTCTGACAGTCGACAGGATATGCGAACTCCATCACTGGGACAGCACCAATTCCTATTACTATCAGCGGAAAAAAGCCCTCGCCGAATTCGCCCTATGCTGGTTCGGCGCAGAAGCGGATCCCGATATATCCGGACAAAAAGGAGGCGGAAATGGAACAGGATGAAAACAACATAATCGATATCCTGCTTGAAAAAGCAAGGATCGCTGCCGAAACTCTCGATGTCTACCCCGTTTCCGAAAAAACACGCGTCAAATCCGTATCGGGCAAGACCGATGACCGTGAAGAAACGGTCGTTGAAACGGAAGTGCTGAAAAGTCAGCGGCTGGAAGGCTGTATTGATGTTTCACGGCTGAAGCAGATATCTTCTTCAGTCAAAGAGCTGAACGATGCCCGCCGCCGCAATGACAACGACATCGGCAGGCTTGACGAGCTTATCGGCGCACTTTTCCCAAATGAAAGGAGTGATGAAAAATGAGCATAGTTACAGATGCAAGACGTGCTTTCGGCAATGCCGTTCCCTATCTTGACGAGGAATATTCACGCATTTCCGAGGCTGTAAGGATATACAGGGGCGATGCTCCGTGGCTCAGAGTCAAAAAGAGCGGTCTGCATTCCGTCGGGGACAGAAAGATGCTCTCCGTAAATGCCGCAAAGGCCGCCGCTGACCAGTTCACGGCGCTGACTCTCTGCGAGGGTGCGGATTTTTACCTGAGCGATCCCGAATATTCGGATTTCCTCGGTCGTTCACTCGATGAAAGCGGATTTTTCGCCGCTCTCCCCGACTTCTTCTCAAAGGCATTCATGCTGGGCGGCGGTGCTGTAAAGATCTCCCCGTCCGACGGATATGCCGAGCTTGAGATGTGTTCTGCGGATAACTTTCTTCCGCTCTCATGGAATGGCAGAGGCGTGGGCGAGGCTGTATTCCGAAGCAGATTTGCCGCTGACGGACAGTTCTACACTCTTCTTGAACGCCGTGGATTTTCGGGCGGTTCGCCGTCTGCGGAATATCATCTGTTCAGGAGCAAAAACAGATGGTCAGCAGGCAGTGAATGCGATGTTTCCGAGATAGAGGGCATTCCCGAGGAGATCCGTTTCGAGGGTGCGGACAGGCAGATGTTCGCATATTTCCGTCCGTCGGTATCGGGCATTGAGGACGGTTCGCCGCTCGGCAGAGGAATTCTCGACTTTTCCGCTGACACTCTCCATGCGCTTGATATCGCATTCGACAGTATGTCACGGGAATTTATCCTCGGCAAAAAAAGGATAATCGTTCCCTACTCCTGCATACGCACGGTGACAGATCCCGAAACGGGAAACACAAAGCGATATTTTGATGCTGATGATGAAGCGTTCATTGCCCTGAAAAATGAGGATAACCGTGACCTGAACATCACGGACAACACCTCTGAGCTGCGCATTGACGAACACGTTTCCGCTATCAAGGCGCTGCTGAACATTCTCTGTTTCCAGCTCGGGATAAGCTCCGAGGCTCTCGCATTCGACAGCATAAGGGGCATGAAAACCATCAAGACTGCAACTGAGGTAATATCCCAGGACGCAAAGACGGCACGCACCGTAAGCCTTAACCGTCAGCTGGCGGCAGGCTTTTTCACGGACATGATACGCTCCGTCATCTCGATGGGAATTTGCATGGGCTGTCTGGAAAAGCGTCCGTACACCGTAAAGGTCGGCTGGAAGGACGGCGTTATCACTGATGACGGAACTGTTATAAGCGACAATATCCGTCTGGTGGAAGCGGGGCTGCGTTCCCGTGAGCATGCTGTTATGGAGATAAACAAGTGCGACATCACGGCGGCGCAGGCTGAGCTTGCGGATATCACATAAGAAAGGAGGAACGGCTATGGAAGATGAGAACGAGGTCATAACGGAGGAAGATATCCCCGAAGAGAATGCTCCCGATGCATCTCATGAAGATGAAAGCTCTGCGGAAGTCGAGGCATTGAAACGAAAGGTGATATGTCTTGAAAACGGGATCCTGCCCGAATATACGGACGATCTTTCGGCGATAGCGGCAAATCTCATGGAGAAAAACGGCACGGATTTTGCGGCGGCGGTAAAGGCGGCGGCAGACAAATATCCCGTGTTCAGGGGCAGAAAAAGCGAAGTCGTCATCAGAACGGGACGGCGATTCGCTAACGGCGGTGCGCCGCAGGACATAGGCGACATTATCCGCGAAGAACAGGCAAAAAGAAAAAGATAATTTTATGGAGGTAAAAAATTATGGCATATTTAAAGGATGAACTTAGCGGCTTTATTCCCGAGGAGATCTCGGCTGACATCATCAGAAAGGTGACAAGAGGTTCAAGCATCATGCGCCTTTCAAGGATCGAAAGCATGAAGTCGGACAAGAAGAAGATCCCCGTGCTGACAAGCGGTGCGGGCGCATACTGGGTATCCGAGGGCGAAAGGATCAAGACATCGGGCGCGACATGGATACACCCCGAGATCACGGCGAAGAAGCTTGCGGTCATCGTCCCCGTGACAAAGGAAAAGCTTGAAGATGCGAGCATTGACGTATTCAGCGAGCTTTCCGAGAATATCGCCGAAGCATTTTACACTGCTATCGACGCAGCCGCTATTTTCGGCACTGACTCCCCCTTCGCCACCTCGCTGATCGCATCTGTCGGAACTGCGTCATCTGCCGTCACAGAGACAGGTTCGCTTGACAAGGACATTTCCGATATGCTTGCGAAAATTGAGGAAGCGGGCTATGACCCCGACGGGATCGCTGCGGGCATCAGCGTTAAGAATACTCTCCGCCGCCTGAGAGATGCGAACGGTGCGCCTATCTACCTCGAAGGCACGGACAGCCGTGAGATCTATTCACAGCCTATCGAATTCGTCCGCAACGGCGCATGGGACAAGTCCAAGGCTGCGGCTATCGCAGGCGAATGGAAGTATTCCGTTGTCGGCATCAGAAGCGGCATTGAGTTTGAGATACTCAAGGAAGCTACTCTCCAGGGCACTGTTGACAGCGACGGCAAGCCCGTTTCCCTCGCCGAGCAGGATATGATCGCCATCAAGGCTGCAATGCGCATCGGCTATCTCGTTGTCAAGGACGACGCATTTGCTGCGGTCGTTCCCGAAACAAAATCCGCAGAAGATCCCAATGCAGGCTCAGACACAGGATCTCAGAACAACTAAGGAGGAAAAATGGAAGCATTTGCAAGCAGTGAATTTTATCTCGAAGATTACGGCGGAACGCTGATATCCGAGGACAAGCTGCCTGCAAGACTCGCCGAAGCGTCCCTGATGTGCGATAATTTCTGCATATCGGGGATATCGGAGGGCGGAGGTATCTCTGCCCTTTCCGAACATTCGGCGGAGCTTGTAAGGCGTGCGGTCTGCGTTCAGGCGGATCACATCGAAGCAAACGGCGGACTTTGCGGCATAAGCGAAGCAGCTGCCGACAGCGTTAAGCTCGGCGATTTTTCCTATTCATCATCGGGGACATCGGGCGGGCTGATGTGCGCCGCAGCGGTGTCATTCCTCGAATCGGCGGGACTTTGTTACAGGGGGGCATCAATATGAAGATCAAC
>USNJ01000197.1 GCA_900556055.1 uncultured Ruminococcus sp. | reverse complement strand
CGTTCAGAGCGTCAAGTGTCTTAGAAGCTGTAGCAGGGATCTTAGCTGTTACAACGATCTTATCGAAGTAAGGAAGATCGAGCTCCTTCTGAGCAGCATCGTCTGTCCATGTGTTTGTCTTAGCATCATAAACGCCGGAAACAGGGTACTTCTTGTTGCCATCGGACATCTTAACTGCGAGAGCTTCCTTAACAGTGTTGTACTTGTTAACGTACAGAGCCTGAGCATCAGAAGCAACGCCGTTAGCGGAAACAGGAACCTTGAATGTGCCAGCCTTGGAAGAAGCGCTGTAGTTGAAGAGGTTCCAGTTGTAGAAGTTAACATCGTTCCATGTTGTGTTGTACTTCATAGTCTGAGTCTTAGTACCTGTTGTACCAACAACCTCAACTGTGAGATCCTTCATGTTAGCGATGTCGAGAAGACCGGAAGCATCAGTAAAGTTCAGGCCGAGAACCTTGTTAGCATCTGTATCAGCCATGTCAGCGATTGCCTTGGAAAGCATGTAGTCGCCGTCGAGTGTGAACTGTACGGTTGCGTAGAATTCAGCGTCCTTAGTAAGGTCAACTGTGTACTCACCTGCGCCAGGAACAGCAGCAGATGCGGATGTAGCCATTGCAGATACGGCCAGTGCGCCAGCCATTGCGCCAGCGAATGTCTTTTTCATGTTCATGAAAAAATCCTCCTTGTTTTGTTTCTTGTTTTCTTTATTTATTTCCAAATGTAAATGGAAATCAATAATTGATATGTAACCTTCGGGCTATGCCTTTCGGATTACGCTATTATTCTATCATGTAAACCCTCAACTGTCAATCAGCATTTACAACAAATTTTGCGATGTCAAACTGGTGAAAAGGAGTATAAATCACTAACTTTCACAACTTTTTTCGAAATCGACAACGTTTTCGGTAACAATTTGATTACAGAGAGGGGGAATTTTTTATTGATATGTAATTTTATCGGAGCGCATATTTCTTTTCAAAGCACTTCAAAATCTCATCTCCGTCAGCACGATTTCCATTATCAAGCGAGCTTATGCCAGCCGCAAGCATCTCTTTCAATTCTTCCATGCTATGATAAACGATACTCTCGGGAGGGGGGCATTCGTCAAAATTTTCATTTTGGGGAGATTTTTCGGAATTATAACACATATTTCCTCAGCCTTTCCAGAGCTTCATATGCATCTTCCGTTCTGCCGTTTCTTATGTCGTCCTCGCCTTTTTCCAATGCGGCAAGCAGTTCCTCTTTGTTTCTGATATACGTCCTGCTGTCGGGTTTCTTTTCGTATATTTCATTTGCGGCTTCTCTGTTTACTGACATAAGATCATCTCCTTTTATATATAGTATATCACATTTTCAGTGAATGTCAACGGGGGCGCATTATATCCGCGTGACGGCACGGTTGGGCGGTTGTGGGATACTATACTTACATGGGGACTTTGCTGCGGTCATATAAAAGCTTTCGGTCGGGAACGGGAAGTCACGGGGGTATGTTGGGTGAAATTATCCAAAAAATATTGACATTTAAAAGAAAATGGGATATCATATGGTAAATTACAATATGGGGGCTTTTAAATGAGCGTATACGAAAGCATTATGAAAGGGCTTGGCGAAGCTGCTGAATACGAAAAGGACAATATCAATAACTGCACTACTGCCCAGATAACAATACAGCACCTGCGCGAAGAACTTGATGCAGTCGAAAAAGACAAGCTTGCGGGAAAAAACGGCTGTACCGTTGAAGAACTTGACAAATATCTCAGCGATATAATCGAAAATGCATAAAAACCGCCGCCCGATACGTTCGGACGGCGGTGGGTTTATATGCGGCAGATCAGACTCTTGCCTTTGTGTCAACTTCCTCTGTTATGCGTGCTATGATATCGTTGGCTGTCATTGCGCCAAGCTCGTTGTTCTTGCGGAATGTCACGGAAACTGTGCCGTTCTCGACTTCCTTGTCGCCGATAACGAAGATATACGGCAGCTTTTCAAGGATAGCATCTCTCTTCTTTCTGCCTACGCCCTCGCTTCTGTCGTCGACCTCCGTTCTGATGCCCTTTGCTTCAAGCTTCTTCTTTATATCATATGCATAATCAAGATGTCTGTCGGCTACGGGGACGATCCTTACCTGCTCGGGTGCGAGCCATACGGGGAGTTCGCCTGCGTATTTTTCAAGGATATATGCGAGTGTTCTCTCGAAGCAGCCGAGGCTTGTTCTGTGGATTATATAGGGGTGCTTCTTTGTGCCGTCAACGTCTACATATTCCATGCCGAAACGCTGTGCGAGGAGCATATCGATCTGGATAGTTACGAGTGTATCTTCCTTGCCGAACACGTTTTTATACTGAATGTCAAGCTTAGGTCCATAGAATGCGGCTTCATCTATACCGATAGTATATTCTACGCCGAGGTCGTCAAGGATAGTTTTCATTGTTGCCTGAGCTGTTTCCCACTGCTCGGCTGTGCCTTCGTACTTATTCTTCGGGTTTGCGGGATCCCACTGCGAGAAGCGGAAGGTGCAGTCCTCGAGAAGTCCGATAGTGCCGAGGAAGTATTTTGCGAGTTCAAGGCAGTTTCTGAATTCGTCCTCGAGCTGCTCGGGGCGGAGGATATAATGTCCCTCGGAGATGGTGAACTGGCGGACTCTGATAAGTCCGTGCATCTCGCCGCTGTCCTCGTTTCTGAACAGGGTCGATGTTTCCGTCAGGCGCATAGGCAGGTCACGGTAGCTGCGCTGTCTGTTCAGGAACACCTGATACTGGAACGGGCAGGTCATCGGTCTGAGGGCGAAGCATTCCTTTGTTTCGTCTGCGGGGTCGCCGAGGACGAACATTCCGTCGAGATAGTGATCCCAGTGGCCTGAGATCTTATACAGCTCTCTCTTTGCCATGAAAGGTGTCTTTGTCAGGAGGCAGCCCTTGCTCTGCTCAACGTCCTCGACCCATCTCTGCATCAGCTGGATAACTCTTGCGCCCTTGGGGAGAAGGATAGGAAGTCCCTGTCCGATATAGTCAACAGTCGTGAAATATTCAAGATCACGGCCGATCTTGTTGTGGTCACGGAGCTTGGCTTCCTCTGCGGCTTTCAGGTATTCCTCCAGCTCAGATGCTTTCGGGAATGCTGTGCCGTAGATCCTTGAAAGCTGCTTGCCCTTTGCATCGCCTCTCCAGTATGCGCCTGTGCATGCGGTCAGCTTGAATGCCTTTACCGATCCTGTGGACATAAGGTGCGGGCCTGCGCAGAGGTCTGTGAAATCGCCCTGCTTATAGAATGAGATAGGTTCGCCCTTGTCGGAATGCTCTTTGCAAAGCTCAACCTTATAGGGTTCGCCCATTTCTTCGAGCTTCTTTATTGCATCTGCGGGAGCAAGCTCGAACTGTTCAAGCTCGATATTTTCCTTGACGATCTTCTTCATTTCGGATTCGATCTTTTCGAGATCCTCGGGGGAGAAAGGCTTTTCGACATCGAAATCGTAATAGAATCCGTTGTCGATAGCGGGTCCGATAGCGAGCTTTACTTCTGGGAAGAGTCTTTTTACAGCCTGAGCCATGATATGGGAAGCGGTGTGGCGGAATGCCTTTTTACCGTCCTCATCGGCGAATGTCAGCACCTCGAAGGAAGCGTCCTCGTTAAGCTTTGTGCGGAGGTCGCAGACCTTGCCGTTCAGTTTTACGGCACAGGCGGACTTATAGAGTCCCATGCCGATAGACTTTACGGCATCAGCGGCGGAAATGCCGTTTTCGTACTCACGGACTGAGCCGTCTTTCAGTGTCATTTTTACCATGATAATATCTCCTATCTTAAAATATAGTATATGTTAAAGTGAAAGTTCACTTTGTTGACAAATTAATGAGCAAATGGGCGCAAAACAAAGCTTTTTATGTTCAAGCGCACAGCACCCACAGACCCGCACCCAAAGGAAAAAGTTCGCCAGCCTTTCTAAGGCTGCGGGATTCCAAAGGGCAGAGTCCTTTGGTCGCCCTCGCAAGGGCGAAA
>USNJ01000196.1 GCA_900556055.1 uncultured Ruminococcus sp. | reverse complement strand
GCTTATCAGCAAGCTTATCCGCACTGATCTCGGAAGAGGAAGAAAGATATATCATTGGCAGTGAATATTTGTCATATGAAGCAACAGCATTTTCAAGGAGTTCTCTGTCAGAAATATTCAGAGCCTTTTCGGAAATGTCCAGACCCATGCTTTTACCGGCATATCCGTGACGGATCACCTGCTTTATGATCTCAGGTATAAATGCTCTTGAATCTGTATTGACCGTGTTTTCATCAACGGTTTTGTTGACATATGCCGTAAGTATATTAATGCCATAGTTAAGAATAATGTCGGTATTCCATACACCGCCATCGTTCTTTATGTGCATTCTGGCAGCAATAACATTGTTTTTTTCCTGATCGATCACTTCAAGGCAGCAGTCATCATCACCTGCGATAAAAGAAAAAGTGTTTTTCTCTATATCATCTACAGGATAACGTCCGTTCCTGTTCCATTCAATGATCTTATTTACAAATTCTTTTTTATCAAATTCAGGATTTACTCTGAATCTTGTTGAATAAATAAGCATAACCGATCCTCCTTTTATATTTCGGATATTAAATGTAAAGGCAATATGACTTTTTATAAGCCGTATTGCCTTTTTATCTACCAAAACATGCATATCAGATTATGACGGCTGTTTAATGCTCATATAAAACCGCATGATCTCAGTTGTTTAAAATAAGCAGATATGTTTTCACATTATTGCTATTATATCACAAATATACATAAAAGTCAATACTCTTACATTTTTCATCACCTTTCAGCAGACTGATTTTTATAATAAAAACCATTAGAATTATGGAGAAGAAATCGCCGCAAAAGCTTTGATATATGCGGTTTTGCGGCGAGAGATTCCCATAATTCAATGTGTTTTTAGTATTAAGCAGCCTGTCTTTCAAAATCCGAAGCAATGATCCAGCCGATAGTTTCGGTAACAGCTGCAGCCGTTACTGCATTGACTGCGTTTCCGTATCCAGGGAACCATCCGATACCAACCTGTGATGCTGCTCTTCCGATCGTTGCAGCCGTTGCTGATGCAATAGCTGCCTTTGCGGTAGCTTCGTCCATTGCAAGTCCGAATGTCTTTGCCAGCGAAAGCGTCATCGTAAGCTGAATGGGCGAAATTACAAGATTGTCGCTGCACGGAAGCTGCGCAAGTCCTGCTCCTACTGCTCCGCAAGCTGCGCTTGCTGTGTGGATCGCTAAATTACATGCTCTTCTCTGTGCTCTTGTCATTTTTATCATCCTCCGTTTTTATTTGTGGTTTTGTTTTACCTTACATTGTTATTATATCTCTTTCTTCGCCTTTTTTCGACTCAGAATCCGTAGCAAAAATGATTTTCGGGAACAAATAAATAAAATTATCCGGCAGCTCTGCCGATCGCTGCCAAATAAAAAAGTCCGACAGATGCATTTTTGCATTTATCGGACTTTTTAGTTGTTCAGATTTTAAGCATTGACCATAGCGGGTGCAGTTCAAAGAGGATGATAAAACATAAAAATTCAAAGTTTCAGACCCGAGTAATTTTACACGGGTGTAGTTCTTGGGGGAATTTCGAACCTGTCCGCATAGAATCAAGATCTGCGCAGCAGCGTGTGGATATGCGAAATAATACACATAGTTTCAGCGTGAACAGCTTTTATCTCATAGTCTTTTGAAAGGCGGCGTGAACCCTGAAACCATGAGAAAGTCCGTTCAACCTTCCAACGAAGAGGTTGAATTTCAAATGTGTTTTGAATTCTTGGAGATATGTCAATCCGTATATTATGGAACATTTCAAAGGTGTTTTTAAATGTTCCCCTATACCCCTGATCTGCACGGGCAGCTATGATTGTAGGATAACTGTATAAAGCCTTTTCGAAAGTAAAAACTCCACCTTTCGTATCATGTATATTGGCTGCATGAACGTGAACACACAGCAGATTTCCAAGCGTATCTGTTACGATATGTCGTTTGCGTCCTTTCGTTTTTTTCCTCCGTCATATCCTCGATTTTCGCTTGCAGCCGTTGTTTTTACTGACTGTGAATCAATAAGCGCATAGGTTGGTTCTTCGTTTCTTCCTTGGGCTGTTCTTGTCTTTTTGACGAACATTTTCAGGATTTTATCCCATACCCCTTTTTTCTGTGCACGATAGTAGAACATTGACACTGCTTTCCGGTTTGAAAAATCCTTCGGCAAATTTCTCCATTGGCATCCGGTTTTCACCAAATACAATACTGCGTTTACCAGATCCCTCTTGTCATATTTGCTTTTATTGCCTGCCGGAAAGTATTCCTTTATCTGTTCCCACTGTGCATCTGTTAAATCACTTGTGTATCTCATAGCTTTTATTATACCATATTTTTTCTATGTTGACAAGTTCTTATTTTATTATATTAGTGATTTAAAATCTATTCAGATATTGAGAATGGCATACCATTTATTGCGCTATTTATGAATTGGAAGAAATAAAACAATCAATTATTGTTCGAATGCGCTAATAATAATCAATTTTTGCTCATTTTTTCATTTGATATTTACAAATGAAAAATTCGATGATATAATTTGTTTGTAAAGCAACAGCAAAAATTGATTAAGATTATCAAAGTGCAAACTAATTTAATTAATGGAGGTTGGAATAATGAAAAAAATCAAGTCAATTGCAGCATTATCACTTGCAGTCCTTATGATGGCTGGAATGGCAGGCTGCGCAGCTGGCGGAAACACATCGAGCGGAAACGATGGTGCTGATGCTCCTGCTACAAACGAAGATGCAGGAACAGAAGCTTCCTCCGGAGAGATCAAGGAGTTTACAGCTTTCTTCTCCGTTCCCGGAAATGAGATCAATTCTGACAACAGGATCCAGCAGGTAATTGCCGAAAAGATCGGCGCAAAGTGCAAGGAAACATGGCTCACAGGTCAGACTGCCGAGGAAGCTATCGGCGTTATGATCGCAGGCGGCGAATACACCGACTTTATCGTAGGCTCCAGCGGAAGCACCACTCTTATTGATGCAGGTGCCCTTATCCCTATCGACCAGTATTGGGACAACTATCCTAATGTAAAGAATTTCTACTCCGATGCTGAATGGAATCAGATCAGAAATGAAGACGGTCACGTTTACATCATTCCTCAGTTCGGAAATGTTTATATGTATGACACAGGTACAATACATAACGATGAAGCATTCTGGATTCAGACAAGAGTTCTCAAGTGGGCAGGCTATCCCAAGATCGAAACACTTGATGAATATTTCGATGTTATCGAGAGATACCTTGAGGCTAACCCCACAATGGAGGACGGCACTCCCAACATCGGCTATGAGATCCTCACAGATGACTGGAGATATTTCTGCCTTGAGAATGCTCCCTTCTTCCTTGACGGTTATCCAAACGACGGCTGTTGCATAGTTGACGAGACTACACATCAGGCTATCGACTACAACACCACTCCCACTGCAAAGAGATATTTCCAGAAGCTCAACGAGGAATATAAGAAGGGCGTTATCGACCCCGAGACATTTACTCTTAACTATGACCAGTACATCGCTAAGCTTTCTTCCGGACGTGTATGCGGTATGGTTGACCAGCACTGGAATTTCCAGGACGCTGAGAACGCTATCAAGCAGCAGGGTCTTGATGACTGCACATATGTACCTCTTGGAATCGTAATTGACAAGGGTATCGAAGAGCGCTACCACAGCGAGGCTGCTCTCACAGCTAGCTGCGACGATATCGAAGGCGCAATGAAGTTCCTCGACGATCTTCTTTCTCCTGAGATCCTCAGACTCCGTAACTGGGGTGAGGAAGGCGTTGACTATTTCGTAGACGAGGACGGTCTCTTCTACAGAAACGAGGAACAGCGTAAGCGTGCAGTAGATCAGGCTTACATCAACGCTAATATGTGCTCTTACTCCTACTTCCCCGGCTACATCGGCATGGATCACGACGGCATCAATGCTTACAACCCCAGCAACCAGCCTTCAGAGTTCTATGAGTCTCTTCTCGAGCCTGTAAAGGAATGCTTCAACGCATACGGCGTTCAGACCTACACT
>USNJ01000195.1 GCA_900556055.1 uncultured Ruminococcus sp. | reverse complement strand
CCCGCCAGAAACAGCAGAAAAATTATAAAAATGATCGTATGGATCCGTGTTATATTAGTTTTAGCTTTATCCATAATATTTTCCTTTCACACGAACACATATCGGGATTCTGTATCGATACGTGATATTATAACACATCTCGCCGACAAAATCAATCAAAATATATTTATGCATTACATAAAAATACCGCCGTACATCAATTTCAGTGAGATGCACGGCGGTATTTTTATCAAATATTATTCTTCGTCACGGAGCGTAAACGAACTCATAAGCTCCTTGAGCATTGAAGCCTGACCGGAAAGCTCTTCCGATGCTGCGGCGGATTCCTCGGCAGTCGCAGAGTTTGTCTGCACTACGCAGGATATCTGATCTATTCCGACGGAAACCTGCTTGATGGATTCAGCGGCATCGCTTGATGAATCGGAGATCTTCCTGTTGATCGTTATTACCTGCTCAGTCGCTGTTTCAACGCCGTTCATCATGTCTGCTACCTCGGCAACGAGAGCATTTCCGTTCTGAACAGCTTCGATAGATGCTTCAATAAGATTGTTTGTGGAATTTGCAGCCTCAGCGGACTTGCCGGCAAGATTTCTTACCTCGTCAGCAACCACTGCAAATCCCTTGCCTGCCTCGCCTGCTCTTGCGGCTTCAACTGCGGCATTGAGTGCAAGGATATTTGTCTGGAATGCGATATCTTCGATAGTCTTGATGATATTCCTGATCTGGTCGGATGATGTGCTTATCTTATCCATAGCCGCAACAAGATCATCCATTCTTCTTCCTGCATCATTGATCTTTCCGGCTGTTTCATTTGTCCTTGCCATTGCATTTTCTGCATATTTTGCATTTTCGTTTACCTTGTCGGAGATAACGCCGATCGTTGCGGCAAGCTCCTCAATAGAAGATGCCTGTTCCGTTGCACCCTGAGAAAGTGCCTGAGCGCCTGCCGATACCTGATCCGAACCTGCCGCTACCTGATCCGCAGCCTCATTAATGCGTGACATCGTGGAGCTGAGGTTATGATTGATATTGCGCAGATATTGGAGCAGCACCTGATAATCGCCTATGTAATACTGCTCGCCCTTGCTCGTATGTACATCGAAATTGCCCTCCGACATTGCCTCGAGGATACGTCCGATGTCCTTTATGATGTTGTTTGTATTTGAAACAACAGTCTTTGCAGCGACGGAAAGTCTGCCTGTTTCGTCCTTGGAATTGATCGTTGGTACTTCACTTGTAAGATCGCCCGCAGCAAACTGTTCAATGCGCTCTGTGCAGATGCGTACGGAATTTCCTATGCGGGAGCCTACACGTCTTGCTATAAATGTCGATACGATGCACGCAGCGACAAGAACCATAACACTCAGTATTATTGATCTGAATGTATCGTCCATAAAATCAGTTCTTGGTGCGCAGACTGCAAGCGTCCAGCCTTCAGTTTCAGCTATCGGCGCATATGCAACGAATTCATAAACGCCCTTGTACCTGTAACCTGCAAAGCCCGTCTCACCGTTTCTCATTTTACTGTGAACATCGGCAAGAGCCTGATAGCCGTTAGTGCCTGTTGTATCAGCAGCAGCAAGAGCCTCGATATTTTCTCCGTTCTTTACGACATCACTGTCAACATCGGCAATAGTGTTGCCCTCAGAATCAATGATATATGCGCTGTTGTTATCACTTACATTTATGTTTCTTACTATCTCATTAAGAAATTCGCTGTCAGGCTGGGCAAGAACACAGCCGATGACCTCGCTGCCGTATATGCCATCCTTCCAAAGAGGAGCCGCTATAACGATAATAAGCTCACCTGTAAGATTAGAGATAAACGGCTCAGTAAACGTGGTCTCTCCCTGCATTGCCCTTTTAAAATAGTCTCTTTCGCTGTAATTGTTTCCGTCAATGCAGTCTCCCTTTGAATTGATGAGCGAGCATGCTACAAGACCATTCTCGCTTGCTCTCATGTCGAGAATGCTCTTCTTTTTGTCATTGGATACCGATTCATTTGAAAGGCTCGGCGTAACGCCCAGTCCCGTTACAATGTTTTCATAAGCATTAAGTTCCCATGTTATGCGGTCAGATGCAAGATCCGCTGCGATTTGTGTGTCCTTCTTGACTGAATTCATCGTCGTCTGATACATCATTATGCCTGCAAATGTGCCGAGCACGATCAATGAGATGCCGACAATGAGTATACAGCATAAAAATATTTTCTGTCTGACCGATTTCATATAAATCCCCCTAAACTTTTCAAAAAAGCCATCACACAGATGATTGATCAGCCGACATGACACTCCATTGTGATCACAGGTTGATATTCATTGTTTTTCACCGAAACCTTGGCTTTTTATCTACATAATAATATTATACTATTTGAGATAAAAAAATCAAGCCTATATAAAATCGTTTTAAAATCTTTAAGGAAAAGTGTTATATTCATCCCACATCAGTCAATTTGTATTTACAAAAAAGCCACACATTTCACAATATGCGACAAGATTTATTTTAGCAATATTTCCACTCTTCCGAGCAAAGCTGTATATCAGCCATATGCTTATATATGCCGCCCGCCGCTTTAAGCTCTGCGGGAGCACCCGATTCAGCGACCTTTCCGTCCTTCAGGACAACTATCTTGTCAACTCCGTCAACAGTTCTCATTCTGTGCGCAATGATAAGCACAGTCTTGTTTCTGATAAGCTTCGAAATGGATTCCTGTATCAGCGATTCATTGTCAACGTCGAGAGATGCAGTTGCCTCGTCCATAAGTATGATCGGAGCATCCTTCAGAAACGCTCTTGCGATGGATATTCTCTGTCTTTCACCGCCCGAAAGCTCCGAACCGTTCTCGCCTATCATGCTGTTCCATTTTTCAGGCATTTTCTCTATGAACTCCTCGCAGTGCGCAAGTCTTGCAGCCGCCATTACCTCTTCATCGGCAGCGTCCTTTTTGCCTATGCGAATATTCTCCATGACCGTATTGTTGAACAGCGTTACGTCCTGGAAAACTATCGAATACAGTGACAGCAGCTTTTCGGGATCTATCTTTGATACGTCCATGCCGCCTACCCTGATGCTTCCCTTGTCATTGTCCCAGAACCTTGCGGCAAGGCGTGATACAGTAGTTTTTCCTCCGCCGGAAGGACCGATAAGCGCAGTGACCTCGCCCTGTTTTGCGGTAAAGCTTACATCGGAAAGCACCTGCTCGCCGTCCTTGTAGGAAAATGCAACATGATCGAACACGATGTCATAGCCCTTGTTTGTGAGAGCTTCGCTTCCTGTCTGCTCTTCATGCGAAAGTATCTCGTCCATTCTTTTGCAGGTAACATCAACGCTGATAACTGCCGCAAGATTCTGAAGTGATATCTGGAGCGGCTCATACATTCTTGTAACAACAAGCAGGAACATAAAGAACGTAAGCACGCTGATCTCGCCCTTGATAAGCAGTGAGCTTCCGACAACTGCGACCGTTCCTATTCCGAATTTCAGTATCATCTGCGCCGAGCATACGAATGCGGCATTTGCAAATTCCGCAGTGATAGCATGCTTTTCCACCGCTTTTATCTTCTTATTGAGTCCCTCGGAATATTTTTCGGTCATGTTGTAGGAGCGGAGATCCCTGAGCGTTTCAAGCCCCTCCTGAATGCCGTCAAGACACTCTATGCGGTACTTTACCGTCTTATCGTATATCTTAGTCATGACCTTTCTTGAACAAAGCACGATGATAAATGCAACAGGCATTACCCATACTGCCGCAAGTGCCATTCTCCAGTCAAAGAAGAACAGGCTTATTACAATGATGGCGGTCGAGATCATCGAACCGACAAGCTCGGGGATCCAGTGCGAAGACGCTGTTTCGATCGTTGCGCAGTCGCTCATTATCGTGTTGGTCAAGTCTGCGAGATCCTTTTTTCCGAAGAATGAAAGCGGGATCTTTCTGAGCTTTTCGGCAAGAGTTCTTCGTCTTACGCCGCTTTCGATATAGGTCGAAAGGAATGTCGATCTGTACTGGAATACCGCCGTCAATGCGATAAGTATGAGAACTGCGATTATTGCAATGATAA
>USNJ01000194.1 GCA_900556055.1 uncultured Ruminococcus sp. | reverse complement strand
TTCTGTAATGCCGCTTTGTGAACAGCCGCATGATATCAGCGTGACACATGCTATGAAAGCTGCCTGAAAATGTCTTTTCATTTTGACCCTCCTTATGTTTCATAAACCTATCATAGCATATTATCCGAAAAAAAGCAACAAAAATGCTGCCGCATTTTCATACGGCAGCAGGGAATCAGGATATTATATTCTGTCAGCAATAAGTGATCCCATTTCGGAGCAGGAAACCTTTTTCATGCCCTCGGACATGATATCGCCTGTTCTGTAATTTTCATCAAGCACCTTATTTACTGCATTCTCAACAGCATCAGCTTCCTTGTCCATATCGAAGGAATATCGGAGCATCATTGCTGCGGAAAGAATTGTTGCGATAGGATTTGCAACGTTCAGACCTGCGATATCGGGAGCAGATCCGCCGCTGGGTTCATAAAGTCCGAACTTGGTTTCGTTAAGGCTTGCAGATGCGAGCATACCGATAGAACCTGTTACCATTGATGCTTCATCTGAAAGAATGTCGCCGAACATATTCTCTGTCAGAACAACATCGAACTGTGCGGGATCCTTTACAAGCTGCATTGCACAGTTGTCAACAAGCATATGCTCAACAGTTACCTCGGGATAATCCGCAGAAATTTCGTTGACGATCTTTCTCCAGAGTCTTGACGAATCGAGGACATTTGCCTTGTCAACGCTTGTGACTTTTTTTCTGCGCTTCATGGCAATGTCAAAAGCTCTTACGGCAATTCTTCTGATCTCTTTTTCGGAATATGTGAGCGTGTCGGTCGCTGTAACAACGCCGTCAACTTCCTCGGTCTTTCTTGCGCCGAAGTAAAGTCCTCCTGTCAGCTCACGCATTATCATCATATCAAAGCCCTTTGCGCTGATCTCTTCTTTAAGAGGGCAGGCACCTCTCAACTGGCTGTAAAGCACTGCGGGACGGAGGTTCGCAAACAGTCCCAGAGCTTTTCTTATCTTCAGCAGACCTGCTTCGGGACGCTTTTCGGGAGGCAGCTTATACCAAGGAGATGTAGATGTGTTTCCGCCGATAGAACCCATAAGTACGGCATCGGCAGCCTTTGCGTGTTCGATAGTCTCATCGGTCAGGGGAACACCGTGAACGTCGATGGAACAGCCGCCCATAAGCAGCTGATCGTATGTAAAAGTATGACCGAATTTCTCAGCAACCTTATCGAGTACCTTCATTGCTTCTGTTACAATCTCAGGTCCGATCCCGTCGCCCTTTATCACTGCGATGTTCTTATTCATTGTGATCTTCCTTTCAGAATTACTTTTTGAGCGACTTCAGCAGACCGCCCGCATTGATTATATCCTTGATAAAATCGGGGAACGGCTCAGCCTTGTAGGTCTTTCCCTTTGTCTTGTCGGTGATAACGCCTGTATCGAAATCGACCTCAACTTCATCGCCGTTTTCGATGTCCTTTGCAGCCTCGTCGCATTCAAGGATAGGCAGACCGATGTTGATGGCATTGCGGTAGAAAATTCTTGCGAATGTAGATGCAATAACGCAGGAAACACCGCTTGCTTTGATAGCGATGGGAGCGTGTTCTCTGGAAGATCCGCAGCCGAAGTTCATGTTGGCAACGATGATGTCGCCCTCTTTTACGTTTTTGACGAAATCGGGGTCGATATCCTCCATGCAGTGAGCGGCAAGCTCCTTGTGATCGGCTGTGTTCAGATATCTTGCGGGAATGATAACGTCGGTATCAACGTTATCTCCGTATTTATGTACAGTTCCTGAAGCTTTCATTATATATAACAATCCTTTCTATCAGATGATCAGCATTCAAAATCAACGCATTTTCTGTCGCATACAACAGAGCGGACATATGTTGCAACGGCAACGTGATCTGGGTTGACCTGATATGCTTTCAGTGCTGCTTCGTCGGTAAATGTTGTGTCGAGCATAACATCTCCGTTTGAAGAGGGGAGTATGTCAATATTGACCTTTACATCGGTCATTCCGGGGATCTTTCCTGCAAGTCCTTCAAGACCGCTCTTGATCTTTTCGGCTGCTGCACGCTTTTCGCTGTCGGAATATTCGGTTTTCAGTGTCCAGATGATTATATGCTTTACCATATCAAACGATCCTTTCGGTTACATTATTTCGGAGGGCTGTGAGATTTTTCCGGTTACTGCGGAAGCGGCTGCAACTGCGGGAGATGCAAGGTAAACTTCCGATTCAACGTGTCCCATACGGCCTACAAAGTTTCTGTTTGTTGTAGCAACTGCACGCTCGCCCTTTGCTAGGATGCCCATGTGTCCGCCGAGGCAGGGACCGCAGGTAGGAGTAGAAACTGCGCAGCCTGATTCGATGAATATTTCAAGCAGACCCTTCTTCATTGCTTCGAGGTAGATCTTCTGAGTTGCGGGGATAACAATGCATCTTACGTTCTTTGCAACTTTCTTTCCCTTGAGTATCTCAGCAGCGGCTTCGAGATCCTCCATGCGTCCGTTTGTGCATGAACCGATAACTACCTGATCTATCTTTATCTCGGGGATATCATCGAATGTGCGTGTGTTTTCGGGAAGGTGAGGGAATGCAACTGTCGGCTTTATCTCGGAAAGATCAATATCGTAAACAGCATCATATTCAGCATCAGGATCTGCTTCGTAGATCTTATAATCACGCTGAACTCTGCCCTTCTGATATTCCTTTGTTACCTCGTCAACGGCGAAAATACCGTTCTTTGCGCCTGCTTCAATAGCCATGTTTGCCATGGAAAGACGATCATCCATAGAAAGATTTTTCAGTCCGTCGCCCGAGAATTCCATAGACTTGTAAAGTGCGCCGTCAACGCCGATCATGCCGATGATATGGAGGATAACGTCCTTGCCCATTACATACTTGCTGAGCTTGCCTGTGATGTTGAATTTCAGTGCGGAGGGAACCTTGAACCAAGCTTCTCCGGTAGCCATGCCCGCAGCCATATCGGTCGAGCCTACACCTGTGGAGAATGCGCCGAGAGCGCCGTATGTACATGTGTGGCTGTCTGCGCCGATGATGCAGTCGCCCGATGCAACGATGCCCTGTTCGGGGAGAAGTGCGTGTTCAATGCCGACGCTTCCCGTATCAAAATAATTCTTGATATCATACTTGCCTGCAAAGTCACGGCTTATCTGACACTGCATTGCGGATTTGATATCCTTATTCGGCGTAAAATGGTCGAGAACGATAGAGATCTTATCCTTATTGAATACGCTGTCAAAGCCTGCTTTTTCAAATTCCTTAACGGCAACAGGTGTAGTAACGTCATTTCCGAGAACCATATCCAACTTACATTTAATAAGCTGACCTGCTTTAACGCTGTCGAGTCCCGCATGAGCAGCGAGGATCTTCTGAGTCATAGTCATTCCCATAATATATACTCCTTTGAAATAATTTTCATGATGTACTTGCATTATAGCATATTCTGTGATATAATTCAAATACATATTATGAATATATTATATAACCCGCAGTTATGCAGAAAGGAGCGGGAGGACATTATGAAAACGGAAAACAGTCATATCCCGATGCTGACGGCAGGGCTGAATTCATACAGGATATTTCTTGCTGCGGCGGAAACGGGCAGCATCTCGGCGGCATCGGAGCAGCTTTACATCAGCCAGCCAGCGGTATCGAAATCCGTATCACAGCTTGAAAGCACGCTCGGCACACGCCTTTTTGACAGGACGGGAAAGGGCGTTTCACTGACATATGAGGGACGTGTTCTGTATGAGCAGGTGAAGTCGGCATTCGGTCTGCTGGAGGCGGGCGAGGAGAAGATACGCCGCATAAATGAGCTTGGTATAGGTCAGCTGAAAATAGGTGCGAGTGCGGCCTTCTGCAAATATATGCTGCTGCCTTTTCTGAACGGATTTGTCCATGAAAATCCGCATATAAACATATCCATAGAATGCTGTTCATCGGCGCAGACTCTGAAGCTTCTCAGAAACAGGCAGATCGACATCGCACTTATGGTCAGACCCGAGGACACTTCTGGAATGGAGATAATCTCACTCGGCGAGATAGAGGATATTTTCATCGCTTCGGGAGCATACCTAGAAAATCTTGAACTGAGGGACGGCATTGGCGGG
>USNJ01000193.1 GCA_900556055.1 uncultured Ruminococcus sp. | reverse complement strand
CGCCTGCGTTCAGGATTATTCCCTTCTTGTCAAGTCTTGCGGCATGTATCCTGTCGATCATCTCGCCCTCGTGATTTGACTGGAAAAATTCGCAGTGAATGCCGAGAGCCGCAGCCTTTTCGCTGATCTCATCGCATATCGACGCATATGTGTCGCTGCCGTATGTTCCCGGCTCACGCTCACCGAGAAGATTCAGATTAGGTCCGTTCATAACCAGTATTTCGATCATTTTCTTCCCTCATTTCATAAGACTGTAATAATAGTCACGCATTGTTTTTGCGTCCTCAGTCTGAGTTCCCGCCGATTCGCAGATAAAGGTCGGGTGGATATTTTTCTTGTAAACAAGCTCCATAAGCGGTTCATAATCGGGACCGAATCCCTCATTATCCGCAAATGTCAAATGCTTTTTTTCTCCGCCGGGATTGGTGAACATTATCTTTGAGAAATGCGAATGGAAGTTTGCCAGGCGGTCATGTCCGAGCTTGTTTTCAACCATATCGAGCATTTTTTCGTAATCCTCAGCCGATTTTATGCCGCCGAATGTCCTTGCGTTCAGGTGTCCGAAATCTATACAGGGAATGAAGCTTTCATCGACCGTGCATATCTCCAGCACCTCTTCAAGCGTGCCGAGCTGATTGACTTTTCCCATAGTTTCGGGGCAGCAGTGGATATGCGAAAGTCCCTCATCATCAAGAGCCTTCTTTGCAAGGCGCATAGTGTCCTTAGCAAGCTCCAGTGCCGCTTCACGGGACATTTTTGCGCATGAACCGCTGTGGATAACTATCCTGTCAGCACCCATCCGGTCCGCCGCTCTCGCTGACTGGAGGATATAGCTTATGCTGTTGAGCCGCTTTTCCTCCTCAACGCTTGAAAGCGATATGAAGTACGGCGCATGGACAGATACGGATATTCCGCCGTTTCTGAGTGCAGTGCCTATCTCCCGTGCCGCCTTTTCGGTGACTCTTACGCCCTGTCCGCACTGATATTCAAAGTGGTCAAGTCCGAATTTTGCGAGATATTCGGGCAGCTGAACGGACTTTTTGTAGCCCATTTCCTTAAAGCTCTCCGCAGCTCCCGCAGGTCCGAATTTTGCGTACATTTTATCATTCCTTTCATGGTCTATTGTTCGTCAAAATAATCCTTGCCCCTGTCCGGCTTGAAGTATGTTCTTATAAATCCATCGGTAGATACTATAACAATTTCATTTGTATTCTCAAGATAATAAACATCGTCGTTATCCTCTTTTTCATACTTATGAAGAACACCGGGTGCATCAATTACGGCAGCAGCTGCTTTCCCATACTCTTCCGCCGATGCAAATCCCATCTCAATGCCATGACTTTTGTAATGCTCATTGAGCAGCTCCGAGTTCCTGAAACAGTATTGCTTTGCGGGGATTTCCGTTTCGGCAGATTCGGCAAATGTGCTTGTTTCTGTCACCTCAGCAGTCGTTTCGGCTTCGGTAACTGTGCTTGTTTCTGTCACCTCAGCAGTTGTTTCGGCTTCGGTCACTGCAGTGGATATTGTCTCGCCGATATCCGTAACATCGTTGTTTGACAGCTTTGCACTGTTTATCTGCGATATACCATATCCGAATGCTAATGCTAAAATCAGCAGAACAACTATACCAACGGATATCGGACGCTTTTTACTGTCAGATGCGTGAGCGTTCTTAGCCGCCTTGTTTTTCTTTCTGCACTCGGCACAGCGGTTCGGAAGTTCAAGTCCCTTGCTTTTGAAAAAATCTATTTCGCCATCGGTCAATGTGAATTCTTTTCCGCATTGACGGCATTTCTTCGTTATCATCGTTCTACCACCCTTCCATCAATGGCGGGCAATGTGTTTCCGGGATATTCGGGCAGCTGAACCGATTTTTTGTAGCCCATCGACTTAAAGCTCTCCGCAGCTCCGAATTTTGCGTACATTTTATCATTCCTTTCATATTGTCAGCAGCAGTCCCATGTATACATAACCTCCGAAAAATCAAGCTTTCTGAGATTTTCAAGCGGGATAAAGAAGCTGCCTACGCCCATATCTCCCCACATGATCTCGTCCTTTGTTTCACGGTCATAAAAGCTGTCGATCTGCAAAAGCAGCGTATCAAAACGCTCATATTCTTCACTGTATCGGGGATCGTCCTGCGTGAAATACGGATATCCGCCCATGCAGCTGCCGTTATTGCTTCTTTCGTCCCAAAGATAGTCGAGATCGCCGAAGCCTGCATTTTCTATATCGGCAAAGCATTTCGGCTCACAGCCCGCTGTTTCTCCGCAGTATTTCATCAGTCTGTCCCAAAAAAATGCATCATGGATAGTCGCCGCACATTCCGACGGCTCCTCCGCTTCAAGGAGGAATGACCCCTCAAACGGAAATGCACAGTAATCATCCGAGAATTCGGGAAGATCGGTTTCGCTGATAAGCAAGCTTTCGTCCGTCAGTATATTTTCATGATAGATCACACGGAAACCGTTCTGAACAGTGAGATCGTCAAAATCAATTCCGTAAACAAGATCATCGCCGAAATCGCTGCAATAGATCTGGAGTATTCCCTTTTCGGGGAAATCCTTGATATGCGGCAGCTTCTCAAAATTCAGCTGTGCCAGAAGTCTGAGCGGCTTTCCCTCATGCTGTCCGCCTGTGCCGAGCGGATAGGGGTAATTTTTCGGCAAATAGGGTGTGCCGCCGAGCTTGCTTTCAAACACGCCGACCTTTCCCACTCTTTTCGGGACAAGCCTGATCATGGGTTTAGGCGGCAGTTCGCTGTCTATTCTTGCAATAATTTCGTTTATATCAAACTTCTTTTTTGCTTCAACAGCCTGCTTTCTCTGCTCCTTTTCCCTGTTGAACTCGGTATCCTGAGCCTCGGCGATCTTTCGCATCTCGCCGTCCAGCATATCAATTATCTCATCGGGCGAATGGCTTTTGCCGTCCTTGAAGATCGAAGTATCTCCGCCGTTCTGTTCAAATGCCTTCTTCATATTTTCCGCAATGATATTTTTTATTGCATCAATGTCCATGATTATCCCCCTGTAAAATTGCTTTTCCGTCGATCATCGGCAGATGATCCCCCGCATATTTCTTCGGCAGAAACGGTTTTTCCATCGCCCGCTTGAACTTAAAAAAGCGGGTTTTCTCAGGCTCTATCGGCTTCACGAGGATCGATCTTATCCCGAAAAGCTTTGCCCCGAGAATGTCGGTAAACAGCTGATCGCCTATCGTCAATATCTGTTTTTTCGGAACACCCAGTTTTTCCGCCGCCTGCTTATATCCCTTTGTCAGCGGCTTTGCTCCTTCGGGAACGAAATCTATCCCCAGCAGCTCCGCAAACGGAGTCACTCTTGGGACATGGTTGTTTGAAACTATCATCATTTTTATATTATTCCTGCGCATATCGTCCAGCCAATCGAAAAGCCCGTCTATCGGCTTGGGATTGTCATGCGTGGTCATTTTATTGTCAATATCGAGAATAAGGGCTGTTACGCCCATTTCACGGAGTATTTCGGGGGTTACGCTCAGTATGCTTTTGTAGGCTCTTGTGGGGGTAAACAGCATTGGCATTTCTCCTTTATGTTATGGATATCACTTTTTTGTGTTGTCATTGTCCAGGATATGTTTGCGGTAGGCATAGGCTGCCTGCTCGGTCTTGTTGTCCCCGAATTTGTAATACACCCTGTCCTTTATTGGGTCGGGGAGATACTGTTGGGAGACGTAATGATTGGGAAAATTGTGGGGATAGAGATAGTGCTGTCCCTTGATATCCGCATCGGTGCTGTCGCAGTGCTTGTTTTGCAGATGGCGGGGAGGTGTGCCGCATTCCTTTGTGCGGACATCTTCAAGGGCGGCATCTATGGTGGATTCGGCGGAGTTGGACTTGGGGGAGGTGGCAAGGAGTATGACAGCCTCCGCAAGGGGTATCCGTGCTTCGGGGAGACCAAGCTGCAAAGCGCTGTCAACGCAGGATTTCGTCACTGCCGCAGCGATAGGGTAGGCAAGTCCGATATCCTCCGAGGCAATTACAAGAAGTCGGCGGCAGAGCGAGATTATATCTCCCGCCTCGATGAGTCTTGCGGCATAGTGGAGGGCGGCGTTTTCGTCGCTGC
>USNJ01000192.1 GCA_900556055.1 uncultured Ruminococcus sp. | reverse complement strand
AAGTCCGTGACGTGCTATGCAGGCATTGACTTCGGAGGCTGTTTCCGAGCAGTGCGTGAAAACGGGCGCTGAGTATTTGTGCGAAAGATCTGCGACTGCTTTAAGGATATCTTCCGATGTGGTATATTCGGCGTGAAATCCCAGTCGGAAGGATATCAGGTCGGACATTTTGTTGAGCCTCAGATAGCAGTCCTCAAGCTGTTCGGGCGATTCTCGGAAATTATTGACAGCACCGCATATAACGAGCCTGAAACCTATGTCTGCTGCCGCTTTTGCAAGAAAATCGGGCATAAAATACATATCGAATGACGAGGTTATGCCGTTCCGCAGATATTCGAGAAATCCAAGACGGGCAAAGGTGAAGATATCCTCGCCGCTTATTTTTGCTTCCATCGGGAAAACACGGCCGTTCAGCCATTTGTCAAGCGGAAGATCATCGGCATATGAACGGAGAAATGTCATAGCCGAGTGAGCGTGTGCGTTTTTGAAGCTCGGCATTAAAAGTCCCGTGCCGTGAAGGTCGATAGTCCGGTCGGCAGGCTTTTCCGTCGGTGCTGTACCGATGTGGGAAATGCGGTCGTTTTCCGTTTCAAGAACTCCGTCGGAAACGGAAAATTTTCCGTCAGCATAGGTCAGGATCTTAGCGTTTTTAAATCTCAGCATATAACAATTCTCCTTTCGGCAGTGGATTTCAATAACAGATCATTCTTCGCCGCAGATAGCGCAGATCGAATTCTTTACAAGCGCAGTGAAAAGGGGTGCGGTCTTATCGGCGTTTTCCTGGACTTCAGCGTGTGACAGCGGAGTGTCGGAAAGTCCGCAGGCAAGGTTTGAGATGCAGGAAATTCCGCATATCTCAAAGCCGCAGTGGTTTGCGGCGATCGCTTCGCAGGCTGTGCTCATTCCTACCGCATCAGCTCCGAGAATGCCCGCAAGCCTTACCTCGGCGGGAGATTCGTAGTTAGGCCCCGTGAACTGGCAGTAAATGCCCTCCTGAATCAGGATACCCGCCTTAACTGCCTCGCCTGTGATGATGCTGCGCAGACGCTTGCTGTAAATTTCCGACATATCGGGGAATCTTGCGCCAAGCTCGGGAACGTTCCCGCCGATAAGCGGGGAGGGGACAAAGCTTGATATCTGGTCGGTTATGAGCATAAGATCGCCCGCCTTGAAATTCGTGTTTATGCCGCCCGATGCATTTGTGAGAAACAGATATCCTGCGCCCAGCATACGCATTATCCGTATCGGACGGACAACTTCTTCCATCGTATAGCCCTCGTAATAGTGGACGCGTCCCTGCATAAGCACGACGGGTGCTTTGCCGCAGTATCCGAAAACAAATCTGCCCTTGTGTCCTTCAACGGTCGAAACGGGCATGCCGCTGATCTCTCCGTAGGGTATCTCGGCGATAACGTCGATCTGATCGGCAAAAGCTCCGAGTCCCGAACCGAGGACAAGTGCGAGCTTAGGCTTAAAATCATCGGGAAGCCTTTTGCGTATTTCATCGGCTGCTGTGGTGATCTTTTTGAGGATAATTTCAGGTGAATTCATTTTCGTGACCTCCATTTCATTTTATGGGGATATCTTTGTTTATATTATATAATTTTTCTCGGAATATTTCAAGTGTTTTGTTCATTGACAGCAAAATTTATTTCTGATATAATAGCTAATAAAGATAGCTAATAGTATTAGATAAAATCAGGAGGTGTTTTTTACGGAATACGATGAGCTTATGAAAAATTTCATGGAAGTCATGCAAAATGCGTATTATAACCGCTCGATCACATTTCTGACTGATTTCTTTCAGGGCGAAACGAAGGTGCTTTTCTGCATCAAACGCATCTGCGACAAGGGCAGGGAATGTACTCCGGGATTTATATCCTCCGAGCTGGGACTGTCAACGGCAAGGACTGCGTCAATACTGCGTTCCCTTGAGCATAAGGGATATATCGGCAGGATAAATGCAAAGAAGGACAAGCGACGTGTTATCGTTTCCATGACCGAGGAGGGAAGGACATTCGCAGATGAAAAGCATCGTGAGGTGATGGCTTTTTACGATAAGGCATTTCATGCGATGGGCGAAAAGGATCTCTCTGAGCTTGTCAGACTGATAGGCAGGCTTTCGGAAATAACCGAAAATGTTATAAAGGAATAATATGAAAAGTTCGGAAAGGAATGTTCATTTAAATGATATTACAGGATTTTTATGATGGCAAGGCGTTTGACTGCTATAAATTTTTCGGTGCGCATATAGTTGACGGCGGAGTCATATTCAGGACATATGCACCGGCTGCCAAAGGGGCGGCTGTTTTCGGAGAATTCAGCGATTGGGAAACTGTTTCCATGACGCAGGACGGAAAAAGCGGTGTTTACAGCGTTCTTATCCCGACAGCAAAGGCAGGTCAGATGTACAAATACCGCATCTACCGTGAGGACGGCGGATACACCGACCACTGCGACCCATACGGCTTCGGAATGGAACTGCGTCCCAACTGGGCATCTATCATAGTTGACATGGATAAATTCCGCTTCAGCGATGATGAATGGCTCTCAAAGCGTGACAAGAATTACAATAAGCCGATGAGCATCTACGAGGTGCATCTCGGTTCGTGGATGACCGATCCCGCTGATGAAAACGGCTGGTATAAGTATGAAGAGATCGCTCCTAAGCTTATAAAATACGTCAAATCGCATGGATTTACGCATATTGAGTTCATGCCGCTCAGCGAACATCCCGCAGACATCTCGTGGGGATATCAGAACACGGGATTTTTCTCGCCGACATCCCGCTACGGTACTGCTGACGGTCTGAAACGCCTTGTGAACAGCTGCCATGTTGCGGGGATAGGTGTTATCATGGATTTCGTTCCCGTGCATTTTGCGATAGACAGCTATGGTCTTGCGGATTATGACGGCACACAGCTGTATGAATATCCCCGTTCCGATGTGACCGTTTCCGAATGGGGCACTTGCAATTTCATATACGCAAGACGTGAGGTGTGCAGCTTTTTGCAGTCAGCGGCAAATTACTGGCTGAGCGAATTCCATTTCGACGGTCTGCGCATGGACGCAATAAGCAGGGCGATCTACTGGCAGGGCGATCCCAACAGAGGTGTGAATGAGCAGGCAGTGGATTTCCTGAAAAACATGAATTCGGGACTTCATCACATGCATCCGACAGCTATGCTTATCGCCGAGGATTCGACCGATTATCTCAAAGTTACTGCGCCTGTTGAATACGGCGGTCTGGGCTTCGATTATAAGTGGGATCTCGGCTGGATGAATGATACGCTGAACTATTTCCGCACTCCGCCCGAGGAGCGTCCGCAGCATTATAATAAGCTGACATTCTCGATGGCTTATTTCTATAATGAGCTTTATCTGCTGCCGTTCTCGCATGATGAAAACGTTCACGGAAAGGCGACTGTTATACAGAAAATGTGGGGCGATTATGAGGATAAATTCCCGCAGGCAAGAGCGCTTTATATGTACATGACAGCGCATACCGGCAAGATACTGAACTTTATGGGCGGCGAATTTGCGCAGTTCAGAGAGTGGGACGAAACTCGTGAGCAGGACTGGCTGCTGCTGAAATATCCGCTTCATGATTCATTCAGTAAATATTTTGCAAGGCTTATGAAGATAATGTCAGAGCATCCTGCACTGTATGCCGAGGATTATAATTCCGCTGCGTTTAAGTGGCTTGAAGTCAACGGCGCAAAGGACAGCGTTTACATCTTTATGAGAAAGAGCGGCGATGATGCGGTAGTGGCTGCATTCAACTTCGACAACAAGCCGAAAGCTGCATATGAATTTGCCGTTGACAATGCCGTACAGCTCAAAGAGATACTTAACAGCGATTGGCAGGAATACAGCGGAAAGACTGTCAAGCCTAAGTCGGCAGAGGTCATAAAGACAAAGAGTATGGACGGTAAAAACATCGCAAAGGTCGATCTCCCTGCATTTTCGGGACGGCTTTTTCTCATGACCGAGCAGAAGGCGGCTGAAACGAAAAAGAAAAAGTGATCGCCTGCTGTCCTGAAAATGATACATCGGATATGTTATCCTTATAATAAAAACCATTAGAATTATGGAGAAGAAATCG
>USNJ01000191.1 GCA_900556055.1 uncultured Ruminococcus sp. | reverse complement strand
GCTCATCGGGAGTTGCATTCACATCAAGTATATTTCCGCTTACCCTGTCACAAAGTACAGAATTATCGGAAGGAACAAACATATTATCAGTAAGCTCTCCACAGACTTTTTTCAGCATATCAGATATCTGTAATATTTCTGATCCGCATGGCAGCCATACATCATATGAACGGCAGACAGCAGGAAAATATATGTTTACAAGCACCTTAGTCATCCTTATCCTCCTTAGCCGTTTCAGAACAGATCAGCTTAACACAGCTGATCTTCTTTCCGCAGACAACATAGCCTCCGTCGGTTATCTCATTTGTTTTCATATGCGTTTTTACTGACGGCAGCACATACTGATCGTAATATCCGTCACCCGCCCAAATATAGCTCGTAAAGTTTTTACGCTCCGCAAAGCTTGTGATTGAATTAAGCGTTCCAAATCCAGAAATATTGTCATAAATAACATATCTGTAATTGACCGTTTCGGGAGTCACACTGTTGAACATATCGTAAATATCAGTGCGAAGTTCATTATCGAGTGCCCCGAGCAGTCTTCCGGCACCGCAGAAAATAATTATTCTTTCATCATAAACAGGCAATTCTCTGCCGCTGTTCAAGCACTCCTTATAATGACTGAACCGGCGAAGTGCTTCATCAAACAGAGTTCTGAGAATTTTGGATACTTTTTTGCTGCCGTGTACATATGTATAATCCATACGTCCGCCTGCAAATGTTTCATATGGATCAAGCACGATAACTTTGTCAGCATACATAACCGCAAGCAGCTCTGAAACGCCCTGTATAATGCTGCTGTCAAACATCGTCTTATGGGCAATGACCGTATACTTTTCTGAAAAATCCGCAAAAACAGGTTCTGCCTCAATGCAGCCAAGACCGACAGGAACAGCATTCAGCGCAAACGACCCATTTTTCGCAAGACAGCTGCACGTATAATATGTGGGAAGCGTCGGTATCTTCACAGCTGAAATATCCGCACATCTTCCTGTACAGCGTTCGGAAAGCGCCGTTATATAATCCGAAAGCCTGTCGGAAGGAGCGGCAAAACCAGTCTGAAATTCATAAACCTTATCATCGACTCCGACAAGTCCCCTTCCTCTGCATGGATATGGTCTGAGTCTGCCTGCCTTTCCGAGTATCACGGAATATGTATCATCGGAAAGCTGCATTGCTATCCTGCGTCTAAAATTCTGAAGAATTGAAAATCCAAGGGAATTAACAAGTATGGCTGTCACAACAAAGCTTATTCCAAGCTTTCCGAGCTGGAAAAGCGAAGCATCCACATTGCCATTCATATGCTCGCTGAATGCGCTGTAATTGTTTATTATAACTATGATCTCGGGTATTGCATTTCCCGTTTGACGATAGGTGTGATAATCTCCTCCGCAGTCGATAAAAAGCTTTCGGCGCTTTTCCGCCTGACGCCTGATAAATGCAGTCAGATTTCTGAGTCTGTCCGCCGATGACGGTATAATGACCTCTCCGACATGAGGCAAAGAATTCAGCCGGATAAGCGTTTCCGCACCAAAATCAACAATGTAGAAATTCACTTCATCAGGAGTATATTTTTCTGCCATTGAGCAGACGAGCGATGTCACAAACGAAAGCTTTCCCGAACCAGCCATGCCATAAAGAACAATATTGCCATCCTCAAGAGGCGATACTGAAAGAAGGTTCTGCTCCTGCTTTTCAGGTGCATCATACAAACCGATATCTGCATAATGCATTCCGTCTGCGGATTTTTCAGAAGATCTTATGTCATCAAGATATATTTTCTGAGGAAGCGGAGGAAGCCACATTTTCCGTGCTGCCAGGCCTTCGCTTTCAGCTGTTTCACGGATATACTGCAATATCGAATCAAGCTGCTTTTTCGGATTTTTCTTCTCCGACTCGGAATGCTTGAGATCCGCTGCCGAGGACTGAGCAATTCTTCTGCCGCATCTGTCGATAACTGTTATGCCGACATCTGATGAAAAGTGTCTTTCCTCATCCGGACGATAAACAGCTCCGCACCATGCAGACTGCCCCATGATAAACATTTCGTTATATCCAACCTGTAGATAAAATCTTCCCGTTTTTGAGAGTGCAGCCGCATCGGGACGCTTTATCATATCCATACTGTCAGACGCTTCCTGTACCTTCAAGCAGACCTTAAAACGGCTGTTGCTCCATATCTGATCGCTGACAACTCCGCTAGGCTTCTGGGTTGCGAGTATAAGGTGAACACCGAGACTTCTTCCTATTCTTGCAGTACTGATAAGCTTGTCCATAAATTCGGGTTGCTGCGATTTAAGTTCAGCGAACTCATCTGAGATTATGAACAGATGTGACATAGGTTCAGATACCATTCCCGAACGGTGAAGCTTCTGATATTTATATATATCAAGATTTGTCATCTCAAGCTTTTTTCCCGTTTCCGCAAAAACGTGTTCACGATGTTTCAGTTCACTTTCTATCGAAACGAGTGCTCTTGTAATGCCTGAGCCATCAAGATTTGTTATCATTCCTGCAAGATGAGGAAGCTGAGCGAATGCCGCCGACATTCCTCCGCCCTTATAGTCGATGAGAATGAAGGATACCTCTTCGGGACTGTAATTCAAAGCCATCGACAGAATATATGTCATGATAAACTCACTTTTTCCCGACCCTGTCATTCCCGCTACAAGTCCGTGAGGACCGTGTCCGTCCTGATGAAGATCAAGGTAGCATATATCACCGTTTTCGTCAATGCCGACAGGTGCTTTCAGTGAATTAACGGGATTGTTTTCCTTCCATCTCTGCGAACAGTTAAGATGTGCACACCGAACCGCTCCCATAAGCTCCATAAACGTGATAACATTCGGCAATTCATATGATCTGTCATCTTTCGCAAGCCTGATATTTGCAAGAGAAACCGCACTCTTAAAGCACTGTTCCTCAGTTATATGCGGATAAAGCGATATTCTAATCTCAGAACTGTCAGCATTATGAATGACAGCATTTTCTTCATCAACGCTTATTACCTTGCTGCATTCCTTGGGAAGATATTTCATCTCGTCATAAAGTGCTATTAAACTGAATCCGCAGTATTTGTCAGCTGAAAGTATTCTGCTTATAAGTGAAGTTTTTGAGGCAAGTCCTCTGTCGTCAGAAATTATCACATATGCGGCATCTGCGCCATCAGAAAGCTTCTTCTCCAGTTCGGAAGATATAAGCTTCATATTCTCTGTATCAGCAGCGATATATCTTATCTCACTTGTGTTGCTTCTTATATGCGGCAGCCAGCGCATGAATTTCCATTTTTCATACTTCTCTTCGCTTGTTATCAGTATAAACTTTAATTCATCACAGCTATGAAGCGCAGAAAGATACATGACGATATCCCGCATATAGGCCTCTGTATCATTTCTTTTACCAATAATACCAATAACATGATCCCTCGTCAGCGACATCGTCACGGGAACATCATGCATGATGGTTTCTTCATTTGCCGCTTCTGCTGCCGTTTCATAAAGCGGATCTGTTTCGAGGATAAAGCTTTTTTCTCTGAAATCTATTGCTATATCAGCAGGTACATCTCCTTTTCCTGCTGTAAATGACAGAAAATCCGCCTGACCTTTTACACGTTCCCAAAGAGAGCGTTCCCTGTACTCAATCCTGTGCAGGAGCTCATTTATATCCGGATTTGCTGATATAATACCATCTTTTTGTCGTAAAACTTCGGCAGATATATCTTTTTTTATCTCTTTAATGTATTCGGAATATGTGACAGTGCGGGTATGTTCCTTTCTTTTGTTACGCCTTTTTTCCGCCCCTTTTGCAAGCAGCGGCCACATAACTGAGCCAAGTATCATACTTCCTGCCATAACAAGTGACGGAGCAGAATCAATAACGGTTCCGCCATTGCTTATATTATTTGCAACACTGAAGCCTGCCGTTGCAACAGATGCCATTCCCATCGTAAGTGACGGACCTATTGTGAATATTGCTGATGCATTGTCCAATGATTCCTTTGTGGGAGGCTGTTCGATCACAAACTTTCTGCATTCCCTTACAGGACAAAATCTCGGAGAACAGTAAAATCTGTTGTCTGTTTTTTCATTTGCTATCTCATGACCGACAGCAA
>USNJ01000190.1 GCA_900556055.1 uncultured Ruminococcus sp. | reverse complement strand
ACCAAAGGACTCTGCCCTTTGGAATCCCGCAGCCTTAGAAAGGCTGGCGAACTTTTTAGCTTCTGGTGCGGGTCTGTGGCTGCTGTTCACCTGAACATAAAAAGCAAAAGGAGAACCACAAATGCAGTGCGCTCCACAAACAAAACGCAAAGTCCCCTTTGCGCGGACGCATAACCATATCCCTAAACATAAGTAAGGCGACGGTTTACCGCGCCGTATCGCGAAAAAACAGTGCGGACGCCGCACCCCGCAACGAACCTATCCCCACCTTGTAGAACAGGGTGGGGTAGGACTTTGAATATTATATCCCTTTTGAGGAATTTTAATCATTGAACAGCGTGGATACAGGCTTGTCAGCATAAATTCTCTGGATAGCCTGCGCAAATACAGGCGCAACAGGCAGCGTTACGATCTTGTCGATCTGCTTCTCCTTAGGCAGTACAATAGTGTCAAGCAGTACAAGCTCCTTGATAGGACTTGCCTGGATCCTCTCAATTGCAGGCCCCGAAAGTACACCGTGTGTCGCACATGCATATACTTCCTTTGCTCCGCCTATCTCAATGATAGCCTTCGCTGCATTGCAGAGCGTTCCCGCTGTGTCGATCATGTCATCGACCAGGATCACTCTCTTGTCCTTTACATCACCGATGATGTTCATTACCTCGCAGACATTTGCCTTCTGACGGCGCTTGTCAACGATAGCAAGAGGTGCATCAAAACGCTGTGCAAAGTTTCTCGCTCTTGTTACAGATCCAAGATCGGGAGATACTACCATGATGTCCTCATGGTTATCCTTGAACTTCTCGGTGAAGTAAGGTACAAGGATAGGCACGCCAAGCAGATGGTCAACAGGAATGTTGAAGAAGCCCTGGATCTGTGCTGCGTGAAGATCCATTGTCAGGATCCTGTCTGCGCCTGCTGTTGTAAGAAGGTCAGCCATAAGCTTTGCAGAGATCGGATCTCTTGCCTTTGCCTTTCTGTCCTGTCTTGCATATCCCATGTAGGGGATAACGGCTGTGATACGGCCTGCGGAAGCTCTCTTGAATGCGTCGATCATGATGAGAAGCTCCATCATATGGTCGTTTACAGGTGTGCTTGTGGACTGTACAACGAAAACATCGGAACCTCTTACGCTCTCCTTGATGGAAACGGAGATCTCACCGTCGGAAAATGTTACGACCTCTGACATTCCGAGGGGAAGTCCCAGCTCCCTTGCAATATCCGCCGCTACGGACGGGTTTGCATTTGCTGTGAAGATTTTGATATCCTTGCCGTGAAGATTCATTTTTATTCTCCTTTGAATTTATTAAGACAGCCTCTTTCGGCTGCTGTTTCCTTGCAAATGATACTGAAATGCTTAATCCTTGTGGTTCTTTTCGATCCTGCCTCTGAGCTTTCTTGCGCCGTAGCCCTCGATTATCCTTGCCTGACCTCTTTCAACGGCAAGTGCGCCGTCAGGGACATCTCCCGTGATGGTCGAGCCTGCACCTGTGTATGCGGCATTTCCTATCTTGACGGGCGCAACAAGGTTCGTGTTGCAGCCGATGAATGCATCATCGCCGATAGTCGTGCGGAACTTCTTTGCTCCGTCATAATTTACGGTAACGACTCCGCAGCCGAAGTTTACGCCGCTTCCGACATCGCTGTCGCCGACATACGTTAAATGCGCAACTGCTGTGTTCTCGCCGATAACGGAGTTCTTGACCTCAACGAAATCGCCTATCTTAACGCCGCTTTTTATATGGCTCTGCGGTCTGATATGAACAAACGGACCTATCTTTACATTATCATCTATCTCGGCATCATACGCCTGAACGCTGTTCAGATGCGTGTTATTGCCGACCTTTGTGTTTTCAATAAGGCAGTTCGGACCGATAACGCAGTTTTCGCCTATCTCGGTATTTCCCATGAGGATAGTTCCCTGCATGATGCACGTTCCTGCGCCGATCTTCACATCTCTGCCGATCGTAACGCCGTCAGTGCAGGTGAATTCAACGCCGTCATCCATAAGACGGTCGATAACACGCTTTCTTGCGGTGTCATTGAGCATCAGCAGACCCTTTCGGTCGTTTGCGCCGAGAACCGTGTCGGGATTTTCCGATACATACGCATCTGCCCTGTATCCCGCAGAAAGCAGGATAAACACGGAATCTGTCAGGTAATATTCGCCCTGTGAATTGTTAGGCTTCAGCTCGCCCAGCGCATAAAGCAGCCTGTCAACTGAGAACCAGTATGCGCCCGAGTTTATCTCACGTATCTTCTTTTGCTCCTCGGTAGCGTCCTTTTCCTCGACAATGCCGGAGATCCCGCTTCCGTCAGCCCTTCTGAGTATGCGGCCGTAACCCTTGGGGTCAGCGACTTCGGAGGTTATCACCGTTACCGCATTGTCCTTTTCTGTGTGGAGCGCAAGTGCCTTTTTTATGGTATCAGGGTCGATGAAAGGCGCATCTCCCGAAAGGATCAGCACATTTCCGCCCGTGTGCTCTTTGAGATAATCGACAGCCATCATAACGGCGTGTCCCGTTCCCATTCTTTCCGGCTGATAAACGGTCCTGTACCTTCCGTTCACCCAGCTGTCTATCGCCTCGGCATTGAATCCCTTGACGATGCAGAGGTCGGAAACGTCCGAGTCTGTGCAGGCACGGATCACCCATTCGAGCATGGGTTCGTCCAGCACCTTCAGCATCGGCTTGGGCAGCCCGGTCTTCATTCTTTTGCCCTGACCGCCTGCCAGTATAACGGCGCAGTTTTTTACGCTCATGAAAATAAACCCCCGTTTTTCGTTATATACGGCGGATATTATACCCGCTGTATTATATATAATATTTATACGGAATGCAGATGTCCGAAGCACTCCGATATCCGAGATCATTATCCATAAATTATATTATGACAGAAAAATCCGAATAGTTCAATAGTATTTTCAAATCTTAGGCATTTTGGATAAAATATAGTCAAATTGCACGAAAATGTTATGCAAATTTCTAATACGAAAAGGTATGGTAAAATGAGATGTTTTCTGCTATAATATAATTACGTCCACGAATGACGATGCTCTGTCCTTTTTTCCGTTTATCGGGCATTGTTGTTGCGTGAGGAAAAATCAAACTAACGGAGGTAATTATCCAATGGCAAACAAATGGGTCTATACTTTTAAAGAAGGTAATATGTCAATGCGTAACCTTCTCGGCGGTAAGGGCGCTAACCTTGCTGAAATGACCGAGATAGGTCTTCCTGTTCCCCAGGGCTTTACAATTACAACAGAAGCTTGTACTCAGTACTATGAGGACGGCAGAAAGATCAACGACGAGATCATGGCTCAGGCTATGGAAGGCGTTGCTTGGATGGAAAAGGAAAACGGCAAGAAGTTCGGCGATCTTAACAATCCTCTTCTCGTTTCCGTTCGTTCCGGCGCAAGAGCTTCCATGCCCGGCATGATGGATACTATCCTCAACCTTGGTTTGAACGACGAGGTAGTAGAGGGATTGGCTCGCAAGACAGGCAATGAGCGCTTCGCTTACGACAGCTATCGTCGGTTCGTACAGATGTATGGCGATGTTGTGCTTGGCATGAAGCCTGTCAACAAGGAAGACATCGATCCATTCGAGGCTATTATCATGGACGTGAAGAAGCAGCGCGGAATTACTCTCGACAACGAAATGACAGTCGAAGAACTGAAGCAACTCGTCAAGGCATTCAAGACAGCCATCAAGCAGCAGACAGGCAAGGACTTCCCCGACAATCCTATGGATCAGCTTTGGGGAGCCATTTGCGCTGTGTTCGACAGTTGGATGAACGAGCGTGCCATCCTCTACAGAAAGATGGAAGGAATTCCTGCAGAGTGGGGTACAGCTGTATCTGTTATGGCCATGGTATTCGGTAATATGGGCGATACATCAGCAACAGGAGTTTGCTTCAGCCGTGATGCAGCAACAGGTGAGAATCTCTTCAATGGTGAGTATCTTGTCAATGCCCAGGGCGAGGACGTGGTTGCCGGTATCCGTACACCACAGCAGATTACTAAGGAAGGTTCTATACGTTGGGCAAAACTTCAGGGCATTGACGAGGAAACTCGCGCTACAAAATATCCTTCTATGGAGGAGAATATGCCAGAGATT
>USNJ01000189.1 GCA_900556055.1 uncultured Ruminococcus sp. | reverse complement strand
AATCGCCGCAAAAGCTTTGATATATGCGGTTTTGCGGCGAGAGATTCCCATAATTCAATGGGTTTTTAGTATTATATGTATGCAAAAAAATCGCAGCCACATATTTCCTTTGATAAATCGGCATTGAAAGCGCAGAATATTACTGCCGAAAGAAATCGGCCGCTGAGGTTTGCCGTCCGCTGCGGCGGACGTAGCTTGTGCATAAGGCGGCATAAAGGCTGTCTTATGCACACATTTTTTATAATGAAAGGTCGTAAAATATGCTGAACAAAATAGCATTGGTTCTGCTGATAATCGGCGGCCTTAACTGGGGACTTGTCGGTATCTTCCGCTTTGACCTGGTAGCATGGCTGTTCGGCGGATCGGCGGCGCTCATAAGCAGGATAGTATACGTTCTTGTTGCGCTTGCGGCGATCTGGTGCATAGGTCTGCTTTTTAAGGACGACAGCACAGAGGTACGCTGTCAGCACTGACCGCAAAACCGTCAGCCGTGCAAACGGAGGGCGGTTTTGATCATAAAAAAGCCCCGGCTTATCGTCAGGGCAAAAAAAGGGCAGGGACTTCGCCCTGCCAAATAAAATGAGATGAAATAAAAATATGTGTAGAACAAAAGAAAGGAGACAACAAAACAGATGTTAAACTATTACTTGTCAGGTAATAGTTAAATACGAATTCTAACATCATTTATATTATATACCGTAAAAATGGAAAGGTCAATAGTTTGCCGCATATTTTTTCAAGTTTGTCAGATATAACAAAATTAATAATTACAGTCAGTATATTTTGACTAATCCGACAAACCGCCGATGCTTTTCGTCCGCAAAACACCGCCGATAGCTATACAATGCGTAATAGTCGGCAGATTCATACAGATCGGGAGCAACTTGTTAAATACATATTATATCATAAAAATATCCCGATGTCAACAAAATGCAAAAGTTATCACAAAATGAACATGTAAATATTTCGTGAACGGTGCATCATGGGAAATATATACAAAATCTGCTGTCTGATATTGTCTGTTATCAGCAAATTTATGATAATCCCTTGATTTTAAAATGGAAAAGTGTTAAAATAAAAGATGAAAAATTTTCTGTGAAAGGGGCAGACTCCGCTTGACGGAGCAGGAAAAACCATCATGAAAAGCATAAAGTCAAAAATACTCCTGAATTCGATCATCATAACGGTAGCAGCAGCCATTCTTCTCGGCGCTGTCAGCACCGTTCTTACTTATAATTCGATAAAAAATACGCTGAACATCTCAATGCGTGCCGAAGCGCAGACTGCCGCAGAAACGATAGAGCAGTCGCTTGCCGCTAAGATGACGGCACTCACGGAGGCTGCGGCTTCATCGCTTTTCCAAAACGGCAAGCCGTCCGACGAGGGGATAGCCGCAGAGTGCAAAGGAATTGCGGAAAGAACAGGCTTCTCCACAGTCGGAATGACCGATGCCGACGGCGTAACAGGCATAGGTGTCAGCATTGCGGGCGAGGTATATTTCAAACGCTGTATGCAGAAAGGTGAGCCTGTTCTCAGCGAGGTTTCGGTGAATACTATTACCAATGCTACAACAGTTACGCTCATCGTCCCCATAATGAAGGACGGAAAATTCGCAGGCTCCGTTTACGGAATAGGCAACGCTGACTTCCTCTGCTCACTTGTTTCGGATATAACCGTCGGTGAATCGAGCTTTGCGTATGTTATCGACAAAGAGGGCACAGTCATCGCACATCCGACGGCAGATATAGTTAATTCCAGCACGAATTACATCTCTGCGGCATCTCAGAACAGCAGCTATAAAAAGCTCGCTGAGATAAACACAGAAATGACTGCGGGACATTCTGGCTTCGATACATACAAGCTGAACGGCGTTACAAGATACATAGGCTATGCTCCCATCAGCGGAAGCGATGGAATGAGTGCAGCGGTATGCGTTGACGCATCGGAATTCAACGGCGCATTCAGAACGTCCATCATCGTTACTGTTATAATAGTTGCCGTGCTTATAGTGCTGTCGGGAATAATATCCGCAGCGGTAGCGGGAAAGATCGCAGATCCTGTAAAGGAATGTGCGGAGAGGATCAGAAAGCTCGCAGCGGGCGATATTTCCTCACCCGTGCCGATCATCAGAGCGGACGATGAAACAGGCATACTCGCCAATGCATCGGCTGAGCTTGTAGGCAGCCTCGGAAGCATCATAAGGGATATCGACAATATGCTGGACGCTATGTCAGACGGAAATTTCAACGTGCATTCGGGAAACAGAGCCGGCTATGTCGGAGATTTTTCAAATATAATCAGCTCGCTTGAAAACATCAAGCAGTCGATGAGCGGCACACTCGCACGCATAAATACCGCCGCTGACGAAGTATCCGAAAGCGCAGAAAGCCTCGCAAAAGGCTCTGAAGCACTTTCCGGCGGTGCATCCGAGCAGGCGGCATCGGTACAGCAGCTCGCAGCGACTATCAACGACATTGCCGCACAGGTCAAGCTGACCGCACAGAACAGCGACGCTACAAAGAACGCTGTCGAGGAAGCAAGCGGAACACTCAACACTGCGGCGGATAAAATGAACGCACTCTCAGCCGCAATGGAGGAAATAAAGGGCTTCTCGGCGGAGATAAACAAGATAATCAAGACCATCGACGATATAGCGTTCCAGACGAATATACTTGCGCTGAATGCGGCAGTTGAGGCTGCTCACGCAGGCGCAGCGGGCAAGGGCTTTGCCGTTGTTGCCGATGAGGTGCGCAACCTTGCGTCCAAGTCCGCAGATGCTGTAAAGAACACGACCAAGCTTATCCGTGACACCGTTTCCGCTATCGAAAACGGCGCAGTTCTCGCAAATGAGGGCGTTGAAATAGTATCGGGCGTATCGGCACGCACACATGATCTTCTCGGAACTATAACTCAGATCGCAGATGCGGCAAAGGCGCAGTCGGAGTCAATACAGCAGGTAACGGGCGGAGTTTCCAGCATTTCGGGCGTTGTACAGTCCAACAGCGAGAACGCCGAGCACAGCGCAGAAGCAAGCCGTCAGCTGTCCCGGCAGGCGGATCTGCTCAAGGAGCTTGCGGGCAGGTTTGTGCTTTATGATGAAAATTCGTCGGACGATGAAGATGAAAATGATGACACGGGATATGATTTCAGCAGATTTGATACATCGGGCGATGCGAAAAATGATGAAATCACCGAGGAAAAAGCCGAGGAAACGTCATTTGACGATAACGCTGATGATGACGAAGCGCCGTCCTATGATTTCAGCAGATTTGAGAAGCATGATGAGCCTGTAAAGGAAGATGCACCGGCTCATGATATCAGCGTGCCTGAGAAGAAGCCTGAGCCTGTAAAGGCTGCGGAAGCTGTAAAGAAGCCTGAGCCGAAGCCGATGCCTAAGCCTGTGCCGACGAAGGCAGAAACGCCGAAGCCTGTGCAGATCAAGCCTGAGCCGGCTAAGCCTGTAAATGTCAGGGAAGAGCCGAAAACAGCGGAAGCTGATGAAGAATTTGTGCCGTATGATTTTGCGGCGGATATAGATCTGAATTCCGTAAATTCGATATCCTTGGACGATGACGATGATAAGTATTAATGTGCGGCGTCCGCACAAAGGTTACTTTAGCGTTTTGATTGATGAGGAGAACTGCTTAGTCGGTTCTCCTTTTGCTTTTTTTATTCAGGGACACAGCACCAACAGACCCGCACCCAAACTAAAAAGCGTTGGGGTCCAGCCCTTTGGCTTTGGCAAGGGCTGGTCGCTCCCGCAGGAGCGAAACTCCGCAAGCAGCAAAGAAAAATTCGCTTACATAAAGAGAAGCAAAACTATCAGCCCAAACACGGAACGCACAAAGCAAATGCATCGCACAAAGCCGCAAATCCATAAAGCCGCATGCAGAAAAGAAACAGTAGAACCGCTATCCTACACAGCCAAAAAAGAAGTGTAGAGCATCAATCCTGCATGCGGCATTGACCGAAAACAGCCGACCGCTTGCGGGCGGCTATGCATCGGTCAACCGTTTCGCAAGAAACGGCGGAAGGTCACTTGGTTCGATAAACCCGCAGTTCAGAACCCATCAAACTTTCCGTTATCCACAGAATACAGCCCCCACAAAGCCCAGAAATCCAAGCAGAAC
>USNJ01000188.1 GCA_900556055.1 uncultured Ruminococcus sp. | reverse complement strand
CGGTTTGATGGCAACACGAATCCCCATGTCCACTTTGTCTGCACCGGATGCGGGAAGGTAGCAGATCTATTCCAGATTGAGCAGCCGGACTATTCCGCGTTTGCCCAGCGTCTGGGCTGCCGCATTGATACGACCCAGTTGACGCTCACCGGACTTTGCCGGGAGTGCCTGGAAAATAACAAAGAACCTAAAAATGCGTGAAAAATAAAAAGTTATGGAGGAATTTATTATGAAGAAGTTTGTTTGCCCTGTTTGCGGTTACGTTCTGGAAGCCGAATCCATCCCCGAAGGCTTTGTGTGCCCCGTCTGCAAAGTCCCCGGCACCAAGTTCAAGGTCATGGACGAAGGCAAGCTGGCTGCCGAGCATGAGCTGGGCATCTACGAGAAGACCGTTGCCAACAACCCCGACATCTCCGACGAAGACAAGGCCTATATCCTGGAGCAGCTGAAGGCCAACTTCACCGGCGAGTGCAGCGAAGTGGGTATGTACCTGTGCATGGCTCGGATCGCCCATCGGGAGGGCTATCCGGAAATCGGCCTGTACTGGGAGAAGGCCGCCTATGAGGAAGCCGAGCACGCCGCCAAGTTCGCCGAGATGCTGGGTGAGGATCTGGAGCCCAACATGAAGGCCTCCACCCGGGCAAACCTTGCCTGGCGTGTGGACTGCGAGTTCGGCGCCACCCAGGGCAAGTTCGACCTGGCCGCCTGCGCCAAGCGCAACGGCCTGGATGCCATCCACGACACCGTCCACGAAATGGCCAAGGACGAGGCCCGTCATGGTAGAGCACTCAAGGGGCTTCTGGAAAGATATTTCAAGTAAGAAAAACGCCTGAAATACGGCATTTCCAAGAGGAGAGGGAGAAATCCTTCTCCTCTTTTTTCGCCCAATGACGGAAACCAGGAAATTTAATTGCGTTTCCGGCGCAGGAAAACATGGCGTGGGATACTATGCAGCGCGCATATTGATTTTGACATGAAAGGCGATATAATGAGGGAAACGCAATCGGGGGCGGTTGAATATGAAGGACACGAATAATTTGCGGCAGGAGCTGATGGAAGCCCCAAGTCTCGACCAATTCTTATCGGAAAATCAGGACAGCTTCAACCGGGACAGCATTTGCGAATTACTGAACCGGCTTTTTCAGAAGCGAAGGATTTCCAAAGCGACGCTTGCCAAGCAGTCTGGCATGAGTGAAGTATATTTGCATCAGGTCTTTTCCGGGCGGCGCAATCCCTCCCGCAGCCGTCTTCTGTGCCTGTGCTTTGGCCTGAACGCGTCGCTGGAGGAAACCCAGGAGCTTTTAAAGCAGTGCGGCTATGCCCAGCTCTATCCCAAGAACAGGCGGGATGCCATTATTCTCTACGGAATTGCAAATGGAATGGATTTGTTTGCGGTAAACGACAAGCTGTTTGCGGAAAATGAAGAAACGCTGTCATCGGAAACCACTGTCAGCTCGGAGGTTCGGTCATCTGTGACGGAGGCTCCCGCCGAACAGGGATATTCCGCTGCCGTGATAAGCGGAGAATCGCTCGTTTCCGATGCATCACTGAATGCTGCTGTGAAGAAGGTCAAGGACGCAGGCTGCAATGCCGCTGTTCTGGAATTCAAGGCAGAAGGCGGTGCGATCTATTATAAAACAGCTTCTGAGACTGCGGCACTCAGTACAGATGCAGTAAAGTCCGATATTACTGCCGCGCAGATAATCGGAACATTCAGGAGTCAGGGAATAACACCTATTGTAAAGCTCAATCTTCTTTATGACAACAACAGATATGATTATCCCGATGGAACAAGAGTCTGCTCATACAAATTTGCATCCGACAATTCAAACTGGCTGGACAACAAGCCGTCAAGCGGAGGAAAGCCCTGGATATCTCCTTTTGACAAGGATACTCAGGAATATATCGCATTCCTCGCAGATGAAATATACGGTGCAGGCTGTGAGATAATCATCTGTGACGGTGTTGTTTTCCCTCCGTTCCATAACTCCGACCTTAACTATATCGGCGACATCGTAAAATCCGCTGACAGGTATAAGACACTGATAAATACGGTTGACATTGTGAAAAAATCTTCCGATGAACACAGCGGAAAGGCATTTCTTGATGTATCCGCAAAAGATATCATAAACGGAACCTCTGAGGTATTCAAGCCCGATGAACTCACCGTTGATACGGTCTGCGTTGATTACTATTCCGACGATTTCAACGGAAAGATCGTTGTCGAGAACACTGAGATCGACCTTACCAAGCTTACGGAGTCCGAGAAAATATCCATTGTTATGAATGCTGTAAAGCTGAAGGCAGGGGATATGAATGTCGTCCCCGTACTTTATGGCATTGACAAGGATTCGGCTCCTGCCGAGTCGCTCAGATCCGATGGATATGAAACGATATTTTTCGGATAATACTGTTGCAGTTTTGTAATTATCTTTAGATGTGACAGAAAATATGCTTGTTATAGGATATGCGTTTTTATCTAATATAACGAAAATAGTTACATTTTGATGTTATTTTGAAAAATTCAATACTTTTTCCGCTGAATGTGGTATAATATACCTGTCATTTATCGGAACCAAACCCGCAGACGGATATACGGCGGCTGCGGCGAATATAGGAAAATCCGGATAAATTTCGGTGTTTCCTTGATCTGGGAGGAAAAATAATGAGTACAGCTAAAAGCGGTGCGTCAGCAAAAAAGAAGCCAAAGCGCATGAACCCTGTCAAGCGCACGTTCATGGTGATCGGAGCGACTCTTCTGTCACTTTTGCTGGTAATAATAATTACAGGCTCGATAATCGCTGCGGCACTTACGGTTTATATTTTTCAGTTTCAGGACAGCAGCGACATTGATATTGACCTTTATTCTCTTGAAATGGATTATACAACTGTTATTTACGCATATGACAAAAGCGGAAATCCTGTTGAGATACAGACTCTCAGCAGGGGCGCAGACAGAAAACCTGTTTCAATAGAACAGGTACCGCAGTATGTTCAGGACGCATTTGTTTATATTGAGGACGAGCGTTTTTACGAGCATGCGGGTGTTGACTGGAAGCGTACATTCTCGGCTGTTATCAATGAGATGACGGGTATGTTCGGATATACATTCGGCGGATCGACTATCACTCAGCAGCTCATTAAAAATGTAACAGGCGACCAGGATCAGACATGGGAACGTAAAATGCGTGAGATCTTCCGTGCGTCCAATATCGAAAAATACTGTACTAAGGCGGATATTCTTCAGGCATATCTCAATTATATCAGCTTCGGCGGTAACTGTGCAGGAGTGCAGGCAGCTGCCAACAAGTATTTCGGCAAGGATGTTTCTGAACTTACGATAGCGGAAGCTGCGTGCCTTGCTGCAATACCGAAATCTCCCGAAAGGCTGAATCCTTTCAGCGAATACATTGACGAGGACGGACTTGACGGAAAGGGCAGAAATGAGGAACGACGCAAGCTGGTATTGAAGGCAATGCTGGATAATGGTGCGATATCCGAAGACCAGTATGACGAGGCTATCGATACTGTACTTGTTTTCCGTGACCCGAATGCGCCTTCCGATGATGAAAATTCACTTGTTGACGACGGCGTTCAGAGCTATTTTGTTGATATGGTCATCAGAGATGTAACATACAAGCTGATGGACGAATACGGCATTGATTATGATGAAGCAAGAATCCGTCTTTATAACGGAGGCTATAAGATATACAGCACTGTTGATATCGAGATGCAGAAAGCTGTTGAGGATAAGTTTGCTGATTATACAACATTCTCGGCGGAAGTTCTTGCGAATCCTCCGCATGCGGCATTTGTTGCTATGGATTATATGGGAAATATCCTTGCCATTGTCGGTGATGTTGGTGAAAAGCCTATCTCAGACAGCTGGAACTATGCAACAAGAGAGCCGAGACAGCCCGGTTCGTGTATCAAGCCTATCACATCGTACGGCTATGCTGTCGAAAATGATATAATCCACTGGTCCACTATATTTACGGATAAGCCTATCACTATCAAGGACAATAAAGCACCGGGCGGCGAAAGACAGTGGCCGCAGAACTATTCCAACAGATGGAGCTACGGCGGATATTTCACATTCCAGGCTCTTCAGCGTTCACTGAATACTATACCTGCCCA
>USNJ01000187.1 GCA_900556055.1 uncultured Ruminococcus sp. | reverse complement strand
GCCCTGCTGGAGTAAATACGTCGCGTTGTGCGCCTTCTCGGCAAACTCTGCGTCGACCTTCGATCTTGCGCTTGCCTCTGGGTAGATTTTTTCCAGCTCCGAGATCGTAAAGGGCGCTTCTTCGGGATACTCGCCCGTATAATCGGGGTCAAAGTAGCAAAGCTCCGGGTGCTCCGACTGCACCTGCGCGATGATCAAGCCCATCTGCAAGCCCCAGTCGCCGAGATGAACATCGCTGTAAACGGTGTTTCCGCACGCTCTTGCAAGACGCTTCAGCGATTCGCCGATGATAGCCGAACGCAGATGTCCGATATGCAGAGGCTTCGCAACATTGGGTCCGCCGTAATCTATAACGATCTTTTCGGGCTTTTCCGCCTGAGGAATGCCGCAGAATTTGTCCTCAGCGATCTCACGTGTCAGCGCAAGCATATAATCATCGCAAAGGGAAAGATTCAGAAATCCGGGCTTTACGACCTCGACCTTGGAAAAAATATCCTCAGCCTTGAGAACAGCCGCAACATCGTCCGCAAGCATGAATGGCGCTTTTTTGTACAGCTTTGCGCCCGCAAACGCACCATTGCACTGGAACTGGCAGAGGTCAAGACGGTCGGAAGCTGTAACAACTCCGAGCGAACGCTCGTAGCCGCATTTCTCAAAAGCGTCCGAAACGATCTCGGTTAATTTTTTTGTAATTGACTGCATTGGTATGCTCAACTCATTTCTTTACATAATTATTCATTTTGATTTTAGCATATTTTGCGCATTAAGTCAATCTTTTTTCTTTTATTTATTTCACTTTGAGATAAACGTACATGCGGCGTGATGCCGAAAGCTTTGCTATGACCGCAGCAAAGTCCCGCTGTAAGTATAGATATCCTCATAAGCCTTTGTTTCGCTCTCGTGGGATAGGCAGCTTCATGTTCAGTATCCGCGGTTTGCGCATACTTCAATAAAAAATCCGCATAACAGCTTGATTTCCTTGACAAATCAGGCAGTTTTGTTATATAATTATCATGGAAAAAATTATATAAAGGAACATAAGAAAATGATACTTTCTATTGAAAATATAAGCAAAATGTTCGGCGGGAATACGGTGCTGAACAACGTTGCGCTGACTATTGAGGATAACGACAGGATAGGTCTTGTCGGAATAAACGGCTGCGGAAAATCCACTCTTCTTAAAATAATCACAGGAAGCGAGGAGCCTGAAACTCAGCCGACACCGAATGAAGCGAAGATATCAAAGGCAAGTGCTGCGACTATCGGATTTTTGCAGCAGAACACGGGACTTGACCGTTCAAATTCCATTATCGACGAGATGCATTCTGTTTTTGAGAAGCTGCTTTCCGTTCAGGACAGGCTGAGAGAGCTTGAAACGGAGATGTCCGCAGAGGGTGCGCATAACGATAAAAAGCATTTTGACGCTCTTTCGGGCGAATATGCCAAGCTTACGGCATATTTCGAATCCAACGAGGGTTATCTTATTGACGTAAAGATCAACAAGGTCCTGAACGGCATGGGATTTCCGCCCGAAACTTACAGTCAGATAATCAGCACGCTGAGCGGCGGTGAAAAGACACGTCTTGCGCTTGCAAAGCTCCTGCTTGAAAATCCGAAGCTGCTTATCCTTGATGAGCCGACGAACCATCTTGATTTTGAGACTGTAATGTGGCTGGAGGATTATCTTGCGGATTATAAGGGCGCACTGCTTATCGTATCGCATGACCGTTATTTTCTTGACAAGCTGTGTACTTCGATCTGCGAGATCGAAAGAGGAAAGCTCACACGATACAAGGGCAACTATTCGGCATTTACCGTTCAGAAGGAAGCTAATGTTATCCGACAGATGAAGGAATATGAGGCTCAGCAGGCGGAGATCGCAAAGCTTCAGGATTTCGTTGACAGAAATCTCGTGCGTGCGACCACTTCAAATATGGCAAAGAGCCGAATCAAAATGATCGAGCGTATCGAGGAAAATCTGATAGAAAAGCCTGTTATGTACGAAAAGCAGGCGAAGATACGCTTTGAATATGATGTTGTTCCGCCTATTGATCTGCTGACTGTCAAGGACATTGATGTAACGGTCGGAACGGGTGCGGACAGAAAAACATTGGCGGACAATCTTTCGTTTGAGGTAAAAAGAGGGGACAAGCTTGCGATAATCGGCTCAAACGGCATAGGCAAGTCATCTCTGCTGAAGGTTATCCGCAAAGAGATACCTCATGCACACGGCAGCATTGAATGGACGAAAAATGTGAAGATATCCTATTTCGATCAGGAAAATTCGCAGCTGCATCCCGAAAAAACCGTAATTGACGAGATACATGACAGATGGCGCACCATGAGCGAGCAGTCAATACGATCACTTCTCGGCTGTGTCAGAATGACGGGCGAGAATGTGTTCAAGCAGGTCGGCGTAATAAGCGGCGGCGAGAGGGCGAAGCTTTGCTTTGCGATAATGATGCTGGAGCGGGGAAATGTGCTTATCCTCGATGAGCCTACGAACCATCTCGATCTTGCGACAAAAGAGGTGCTTGAAGAAGCGCTTGATGCGTTTGACGGAACGATCATCTTCGTATCGCATGACCGTTATCTGCTGAATAAAATTGCTACGGGAATACTTGAGATCACAGAAAACGGAGCTGAGTATTTCAAGGGAGATTTCGATAATTATATCTCAATAAAGCAGGACAGGCAGGCAGAAGCGCAGCGTGCGGCTGATGCTGCAAAGGAGGAAAAGCAGCGTCAGGCGGCAGCCGAAAAGGGAGCAAAGGTTTACCGTACCAAAGAGCAGCGTGCAAAGGATGCGGAAAAAAGAAAGCGCATAAAGGAGCTGGAAGCCGAGATCAACCGCATGGAGGGCGAGATGGCTGTTTTGCAGGAGGAGATGTCCTCTGATGAAGTCTGCACGGATTATCAGCTTATGAATGAAAAATGTGCCGAGTTCGAGCGTCTGAAAAATCTTTCGGCGGAATATTCGGACGAATGGCTGGCATTATGTGAGGAATTTGATATATGATAAATATTGATCTCAGCGGAAAAAAGGCGATAGTTACAGGCGGCAGCGGCGGTCTTGGCCGTACAATGGTCAGGACGCTTGCGGAATGCGGCGCAGATGTTGCCGTGCATTACAATTCCGACAGAAAAAGTGCGGAGCTGCTTTCGGATGAGCTTCATTCGATGGGCAGAAGGTCTATTGCTGTTCAGGCTGACATAACTGATGAAAACAGCGTATATGCTATGCGTGACAGGGTCGCAGATGAATTCGGAATGCCTGATATAATACTTGTGAATGCGGTAATACAGTATGACCGAAAGCCGCTTCTTGAACAGGACATCAAGGCATATTACAGTCAGTTTGAAAGCTGCGTGATGCAGATGGTGTATATGTCAAAGTCGTTCGTTCCGCATCTTATCGAGCAGAATTACGGAAGAATAGTCGTGACAAACACCGAATGTGCGGTAGCCTGTGAACCGACATTTTCTGCATATTCATCGGCAAAGCGCGGGCTGGACGGCATTGTCAGGGTGCTTGCAAAGGAAGTCGGCGGGCATAACATAACCGTCAATCAGATCGCACCCGGCTGGACGATAACCGACAAGGAGCGTGAATGGGGAGTAAATCCTGCGCCCGAATACTGCGAGACGGTGCCGCTGCGTCACAGGGGAACTGATGTTGACATTGCAAACATGGCAGCGTTTTTATCGTCCGATCTTGCGGGATTTACGACAGGTGCATTTATTCCCGTTGCGGGCGGACGGGTGATGCCTGCAATATAAAAATGGAGCGATAAACCATGGATTCATTTGAAAAATTCATAAGCTGGGCGGAGAAAAGCGGCTGGATCATCGAAAAGGGTGAAAATCCCGTATCTCTGCCTGTGCAGTACAGAAATATTTCCGAGGATTACAAAAGGATAATTTCGGGATATTCAAAGCTTTCAAATCCCGAGGAAAACGTGTGGTTTCTGCTGTCGGACGATTTTTCCTGCGCCGATCCCGATGAATTTGCTTGGGACACATTTCAGAAGATGTCGCTTGATGCAACCGATGACGAGGAAGAATGTGCGGAGATCTCTGCATGGTGGGACGGCTATTTTCCGATAGTTATGTCAGTCGGCGGGGATTATATCTACTATGCGATCGAGCTTTCCAC
>USNJ01000186.1 GCA_900556055.1 uncultured Ruminococcus sp. | reverse complement strand
AAATTGGTTAAGATGAACTTGCGTAACGACTCAATTCCCGAATATCTTGCCGACTCTTCGCTTCAAATGCAAATAGCATTTTCCCCGAAAGCCAAATCCAAAGCCGATGCCATAGACAGCGAGCTGAAAAAAATAGGCTTCAGATGCTGCAATATCGACCGAAACGGTGTGAAATGCGAATATATAATGAAGTCGGGCTATGACTCAAATTATATGATATTCCGAATTGCAATGAACTGCGCATTTATGCAGTATCTCCTGCGTATCGACGCAAAGGGCGAGGATCTCGACATGATAGCATGGAACTGCTGGGAACGCCTTGATGACGACAAAAAATACAGCTTCTTAAACTGCTTCAGCGGAAAGATCCCCCCGCCCGACGGCGAATGAAAACGAAATCAAGGTGCCGCCAAAAACACTTTTGACGGCACTTTGATTTTTCCCTCGGAACAGCACGGAAAATCCGCCGAAAAATCAAAGATGCGGCGCAGACGCAAAAATAATACGCTTTTTTACCCGCCTTTTTGATGTGTGTTACTATACACGTGCGGGATTTTTGTGCGAAATATCACTTGATTTTACGGCAGAAAAATGCTATAATGGTCTTAATTGTTTTATGATATAACACAGGATCGCTGATTGTCTGTTCTTTTCAGTTTTTAGTCACAGAATATATACAGAAAAATAATGCTTCCTGACGAAAGGAGACGAGAAAAATATCATGAATTCATTCAACGAGGTCTTTGATATGGTGAAAAGCTACTGCCTCGAATCCGCCAATATCGGCGAAGTTGCGTTCAAGCTGTGGATAAAGCCGCTCGAACCTGTCAAGCTTGAGGATAATATCGCATACTTCACCGTAAAATCACCGTTTCAGAAGGATATAATCCTGAAAAACTACGAAAAACTCCTCCTGACTGCACTTTCGGAAACACTCGGCTTTGATGTCAGCATCCGCATCGACGTGACGGAAGATGCACCCGACATGATAAAACCGTCTCAGCAGGGCGAAAAGCAGGCAGAACTGAATAAATCCCTGAAAAGCGCCGAATATGAGTATACATTCGATACATTTATAGTCGGACGTTCCAATGAATTCGCATATGCGGCATGTACGGCAGTCGCAAAGAACAGCGGAACGACATATAATCCCCTGTTCATACACGGTCCGTCGGGACTTGGCAAAACCCACCTTCTTTCGGCGATAAGCCATGAGATAGCAAAGAACGACCCGTCAAAGAACATTATATATGTAACGGGCGAAATATTTGCAAATGAGCTTATCGAAGCCATCAAAAAGGGCGATACATCGGAATTTCACAGAAAATACCGCTCGGCAGATGTCCTTCTTGTCGATGATATCCACTTTATCGCAGGAAAGGAATCAACGCAGGAGGAATTTTTCCATACCTTCAACGAGCTTCATAAGGTAAATAAGCAGATAGTTCTCACCTCCGACCGTCCGCCGAAGGATATAAAAACTCTGGAGGACAGGATCAGGACACGCTTTGAATGGGGACTTATCGCAGATATCTCCCTGCCTGATTTTGAAACAAGAGTCGCTATCATAAAGAGAAAAGCCGAGCTTCTGGAGCTTGACCTTTCCGACGAGGTAGCGGAATTCATTGCAAACAGGCTGAAAACGAATATCCGTCAGCTGGAAGGCGCAGTAAAGAAGCTGAAAGCGGCAAATCATCTTGTCGGAACGCCTGTAACGATAGCAATGGCGCAGAACGTCATCAGGGAGATACTGAACGATGACCGTCCCGAGCCGGTAACGGTAGACAGGATAATAAGCGAAGTAGCTAATATCTACGGCGTAACATCGGACGATATAAAGTCAAATAAGCGTTCGCAGCAGATATCGACAGCGAGAAAGGTCGCAGTATATGTTATCAAGGAGATAACGCAGATGTCGCTGACGGCGATAGGAGCTGAGATAGGCGGAAGGGATCATTCGACGGTCGTATACTATAATAACGACATAGAAGCGAGGATGGAGAAGAACCCGCAGATCAGAGGCACGGTCGATGACATTATAAAGAACATCTCAGAGCGCTAAGCGGGGAACCCCCGCCGGTTTTCCGCGTTACGAAATCCCGAGCGTGGTCGGATTTGGGCTAGCCGTCGCCTTACTTATGTGGAGCGAACAGACTATGTATTCGCGCAAAGGGTACTTTGCGTTTTGTTTGTGAAGCGAACAGCTTCAGCGGTTCTCACTTTGCACATTTCAAGTGCACAGCACCACCAGACCCGCACCCAAACTAAAAAGCGTTGGGGTCCAGCCCTTTGGCTTTGGAAAGGGCTGGTCGCCCTCGCAAGGGCGAAATTCCGCAAGCATAAGTCAAAAATTCGCTTACGGTAAGAACAGCAAACTATAAGCCACAACACGGTTAAAACATGGCAATCTGCACCGCACAAAGCCGCAAACCCTAAAAGCCGCACGCAGAAAAGAAACAGCAGTCCATCATAGTCTACACCGCAAAAAGAAGAAGCGTAGACCCTCAATCCTGCATGCGGCATTGACCGAAAACAGCCGACCGCCTGCGGGCGGCTATGCATCGGTCAACCGTTTCGCAAGAAACGGCGAAAGGTCACAAACTCCCCGATATCCGCAGTTCAAGCTTTAAGCAAACTCCCCGATATCCCCGGTTCAGCTCAAAGCAAACTCCCGATATCCGCAAAAAACCAACAGCAGAACACCCCAAGAACAAACATTTCCCCCGCATTTTTTGAAAAATCTCAGAAAATGTGAGGGATATCTGCGCATAAAAATCTGTCTACCATGAGTTAAATAAACATCTTTCAACAGCCTGTTGAAAGATGTGTTGAAAAGTTAAAACAAGGTTTTTACAGTGGTTTCGACATCGTTTTCAACAGCTTTACATTCCGTATAATCCCGGATTCAACAGAATGTTGATATCAGATCCCGCTGTATAAACTTTCAACCGTTCTTTCCGCAATCATTCAACTTTCAACTCCCCGTTTTTCCACACATTCAACAGCCGTTTTCTCCTTTTAACTTTTCAACATTTATTCAATATCCCGCATGTTGAGAGATTTTTCCCGATTTTTTCGGATCCGAGGCACTTTTCAACACATTCAACCCCTCTAATACTAATGCTATAATATATTTATATCATTTTATTATCATTTGATATTTCACAAGCAAAATTATCTCATTTTGAAATTTCGGAATGTTGAAATTCGCAGATAACAATATGTAAACCGCATTTACTCATATGAAAGGACCAATAACATGAAGGTATCATTCTTAAAATCAGAAATGAACGAAGCTCTCGCAAATGTTTCAAGAGCCGTACCTCCCAGAGCTGCGATACCCGCACTGGAGGGCATAAAAATATGCCTGATAAACGGCGAGCTTGAAATAACAGGCTATGACCTCGAAATAGGCATACAGACAAAGCTGCATACCGATTCGGAGGATTTCGGAGAGTACGTGTTCAATTCAAGGCTTTTCGCCGATATAATCAGGAAAATGCCTTCCGATACGGTCACAGTGGAGGTCAGATCTGACCTGACAACAACCATCTCGGGCGGATCTGCCGAGTATAACATCATGGCAATAGCCGCAGATGAATATCCGTCGATACCCGAGCCGAATATAGAAAGAAAAATAGTCCTTCCGCAGCCGCTGCTGAAGAACATGATAAACCAGACTATATTCGCGGTATCGACATCGGATTCAAAGCCGATACTCACAGGCGAGCTTTTTGAGATAGAAAACGGCATATTCAACCTTGTCGCTATCGACGGATATAAGCTTGCTATCCGCACCGAAAAGCTCACAGCATCGGAAAATTATAATTTCGTAGTCAAAGCGAGGTCATTATCCGAAATATCGAAGCTTCTCTCGGACGATGATTCCAAGATGGTTGAAATATTCGTCAGCAAGAGGCACATAAACTTCAGAATTTCCAATTATACCGTCATTTCCAGACTTCTGGAGGGCGAGTTCCATAACTATAAAGGCTCGATGCCCTCAGCATATGATACCGAGGTCGTAATAGATACAAAGCCGTTTATCGACTGCCTGGACAGATGTACACTTCTGCTGAGCGACAAAGTAAAAGCGCCCGTCAGATGCACATTTGCGAACGGCGAGGTAAGAATAAGCTGTACATCGACGATAGGAAAGTTTTCCGACGAGGTAACAGCGGAGATAGACGGACCGCAGC
>USNJ01000185.1 GCA_900556055.1 uncultured Ruminococcus sp. | reverse complement strand
TCCTTTCGTGGTTTCAATTAAGGATATTGCGAACGAATGCGGAGTGTCAATCGCAACAGTCAGCAAGGCACTTAATAACCATAAGGATGTCAGCGACGCAACAAAGAAAAACGTAAGAGAAACCGCCAAAAGGCTCGGCTATCTGCCGAATTCACAGGCTCGTGCGCTGAAAACGAATAAGACATTCAATATCGGTGTTCTTCTGGTGGATGAAGCGGAAAAGGGAATTGAACACAGTTATTTTTCGGCAGTGCTCAACAGCTTTAAAAAAGAAGCTGAAAGCTTTGGCTACGACATAACACTTATAAGCAGCAATATCGGAAATATGTACATAAATTACTATGAACACTGCGTTTACAGAAATTTTGACGGCGTGTTTATAGTCTGCGGAGATTTTTATTCGGAGAATATCATTTCTCTGTTTGAAAGTTCTCTGCCGCTGGTTACACTCGACTGTGCGACCGGCAAAAAGCTTTCGGTCATTTCGGACAACGAAAGCGGCGTAAGCGAACTGGTGACTCATATCCACGGTAAGGGTCACACAAAGATCGCATTCATCAAGGGTGAGGTTTCAGATGTAACAAATGCAAGGCTCAGCGGCTATAAAAAGACGCTTGAAAAGTTCGGTATCCCGTATCGTGAGGATTATGTCCTTCAGGGACGCTATCACGACCCGATCACTACCGAGCAGCTTGTGAAAAAACTTGTTGCACTTGATGATCCGCCGACATGCATCATGCTTCCCGATGACTTTTCGGTGCTGGGTGCGCTGAATGCTTTTGAAGAGCTTGGGCTGTCCGTTCCGAATGATATCTCGATCGTCGGATATGACGGAATCCTTCTGACGCAGATCGTCAGACCGAAGCTTACAACCGTTAAACAGGATAACGAAGGGCTGGGACTTGAAGCTGCAAGGCTTCTGATATCCCTGATCCGACGGGAGATCCCCGAGGATGCGCCGCCCGTGATAATTCCGGGACATCTTGTTGAAGGTGAGTCTGTAAAAGATCTCACTAAAACGGTTTCATAAACTTTTGCTAATATATTTCATAAAGAGATATATTATATTTTAAGGAGGAAAAAACCAATGAGAAATTTTAAGAAGACACTCGCAATTCTCTCTACACTCGCAATGGCTGGCACAATGCTTGCCGGCTGCTCTTCCAGCGGTTCATCCAATGAGACAACTGCTGCTGCAGGCGGAGATTCCGCTGATACAGCTGCTGCTGACACAACTGCTGCTGAGGGCGGCGATGCTGCTGCAGCTACCGGTGAAGAGGGCAAGGTATTCAACATCTATGCTTGGAACGAAGAGTTCAAGGGCTTCTTCGAGAAGTACTACACAGTTCCCGAGGGAATCACTGTAAACTGGGTCATCAATCCTTCTGACAACGGCGTTTACCAGGATAAGCTGGACGAAGCTCTGCTTGCTCAGGCTGATGCAGCTGCTGATGACAAGATCGATATGTTCCTTGCTGAGGCTGACTACATCAAGAAGTACACAGATACAGACGCTACACTCGATGTAACATCTATCGGTGTTGCTAAGGCTGATACAATGTACCAGTACACAATCGATGCAGCTTCCGATGCTAACGGCGTTATGAAGGGCGTTTCCTTCCAGTGCTGCCCTGCAGCTCTGATCTACAGACGTTCTATCGCTAAGGACGTTCTCGGCACAGATGATCCTGATGAGGTTCAGGCAGCTCTGAGCGACTGGAGCAAGTTCGAGTCCGTAGCAGCTTCTGCTAAGGAAAAGGGCTACTACATGACAGCTTCTTACGCTGAAACATATCGTACATGGTCCAACAACGCTACTGAGGCTTGGGTTGACGCTAATAACAACCTCGTATTCCCTCAGGCTATGAAGGATTATGTTGCACAGGCTAAGTCCTTCATGGACAACGGCTACACACTGCCTGCCGGTATCTGGGATGATGAAAAGACAGCTCAGATGTTTGCTGACGGTAAGACAATGTGCTTCTTTGGTCCTGCTTGGTACTACAACTTCTGCATGGGCAACGCTCAGGATCCTGACAAGGGATGCATGGGTGACTGGGCTATCTGCGAAGGTCCTCAGGCTTACTTCTGGGGCGGTACATGGCTCCTCGCTGCAACAGGCACAGACAACCCGACAATGGTTGCTGATATCATGAACACATTCACAACAAACGAGGACGTTTGCACAAAGCTTGTTAAGGATGACAGCCAGTTCTCCAACAACAAGAAGGTTAACGAAGAGATCGCTTCCGATCCTAATTACGGCAATGAGTTCCTCGGCGGCCAGAACGATACAGCTGTATTCGTAGCTATGGCTGACAACATCAAGTTCGAGAACAAGACTAAGTACGACCAGCTCCTCAATGAGAACATCACAACAGTATTCCTTGACTACTTCAAGGGCACAATCTCTGAGGACGAGGCTTATACCAACTTCTATAAGTACGTTTCCGAAAAGTATCCTGCAATCACAGTTCCTGCTGAGTAATTCTTTGCTAGGATAATAAACAAGCAATTGTGGGGCAAGGCAAATTCTTGTCTTGCCCCCTTTTTTTACCTTTTTTCGCAAAACTATGGTCCTACGGTAAAAAAATGCCGGATATTTTTACGTATGAGGTGATACGAATGTCGAATAATAAGCGTAAATCTATCAGCTATTCAAAGTGGGGATATATTTTTATTGCTCCCTTTATTATAGTTTTTGTGCTTTGCCAGCTTATTCCTCTGCTTTCAACTTTCTATAACAGCTTCTTTATTAACTACCGTGATGGTCTGACACAGATCGGTCCTACATTCTGCGGATTTGATAACTATGTCAAGCTGTTCACACCCGATAGCAATGGTTCGGTTGCTATTTTCGATTACACCGCAAACACCATGATAATGTGGTTCCTCGGTGCTGTTCCTCAGCTCGTATTTGCGCTGCTGCTTGCTATCTTCTTTACAAGCACACGTCTGGGAATCAAGGGTCAGACATTCTTCAAGACCGTTATTTATATGCCTAACCTTATCATGGCATCCGCTTTCTCAATGCTGTTCTTCACACTGTTCTCCAATGTCGGTCCTATCAACCAGATCATTGTTGCTTCAGGCGGAGAAGTTGTAGACTTTTTCGGAAAAACAGTTACGATCAGAGGTCTGGTCGCTTTCATCAACTTCCTGATGTGGTTCGGTAACACCACGATCCTCCTTATGGCAGGTATCATGGGTATCGATCAGTCACTCTTTGAGGCTGCTGCAATTGACGGTGCAAAGTCTACACAGATCCTGTTCAGGATCACACTTCCTCTTCTCATGCCTATCATTGTTTATGTTGCAATTACTGCTCTTATCGGCGGTCTCCAGATGTACGATGTACCTCAGATCATGACAGCCGGTCACGGTAATCCTAACAGAACTACAATGACACTGGTAATGTACCTGAATAACTACATTTCCACAAGTAAGAACTTCGGTATGGGCGGTGCTATTTCTGTTATCATGTTCATCATTACAGGCATACTTAGCTTTGTTGTCTACAAGTCAATGGTAAAGCCTGATGATACAAAGAAAATGAAGACGAGAAAGGGGAATAACTTATTATGAGTAATGCCGCTGATATTCAGGCACAGAACGAGAAGATATCGCTTACAGTATCAAGAGTTCTTGTCTATATCTTTATGATCCTGGTTGCTGTTCTTTGCCTTTTCCCCTTCTATCTGCTTATAATCAACGCAACAAGATCCAATGCACAGCTGCAGGCAGGTTTTACGCTTATCCCCAGAGGCTACTTCTGGAAGAACCTCGTAACTGCTTGGAACGATACTTCCCTTATCGCTATCCCTAAGGGTCTGTTAAACAGCTTTATCATCGCTATTTTGTCCGCTACATTGTCAACGTATTTCTCGGCACTTACTGCTTACGGAATCCACGTATATGACTTTAAGGGCAAGCAGCTGATATTCACTTTCATTATGGTCATCATGATGATCCCTACACAGGTTTCCGCAGTTGGTTTCATTCAGCTCATCAACAAGGTAAAGCTCAATGATACATACTGGCCTCTGATAATTCCGGCGATCGCTGCACCTGCTGTATTCTTCTACATGAAGCAGTACATGGAAAGTACACTTCCGCTGGAACTGTTAGAAGCAGCCCGTATCGATGGCGCCGGTGAGTTCAGAACATTTAATCAGATTGCACTTCCACTTATGAAACCGGCTATCGCGGTTCAGGCAATCTTC
>USNJ01000184.1 GCA_900556055.1 uncultured Ruminococcus sp. | reverse complement strand
AGAATGAGAATGATAGAAAATGATTGATAAGAAACAAACAGTCCCTGCCGCAGTCTGGTGCGCCCTGATGATGTTCATTCTGGGCGCAAGCGATGCTCTGAGGGGAGTGTTCCTGCCCGTTTTCAAAAACACCTTCGGGCTTACTCAGACGCAGGGTTCATACATAATAATGTTCAGCTACATCGGCTGTATGGGATTTATGTTCATCGGCGGATATGTTTCCGACAGGGTGAACAGAAAGAAGTTTATCCTCGCCGTTTCGCTCATGTGGATGGCGGCGCTTGCGGCTTATGTTTTCACGGAGAATTATTACGTGATACTCGGCGCAATGATATTCAGCATGGGAGCGTCGAATATGCTCTCGACAACTGTAAACGTTATCACGCCGATGATATTCCTGACTCCCGCAGTCATGGTCAATATCTTCAATTTCGCACAGGGTGCCGGCATGACAGTTTCGCAGAATGTCGGCGGAAGATTTACAAGCGATATCAAGTACTGGCACACCGCAAATGCGATAATACTTGGCGCAGCGGTCATTTCGCTGATAGTCCTCGCATTCATGAAGATACCCGATGTCAGAACGGAGGACAGCGGCAAAAAAGCAAGCTATTTCGATGTTTTCAGGAATCCCGCATGCGGCTGGCTGATACTTATAGTCATTGCCTACTGCATCTCCGAGCATGGAATCCAGAACTGGCTGACTACATACGGCAGCGAACATCTCGGATTTACAGTCGAACAGTCGGCGAAGTTCCTTTCGGTATTTTTCGGCGGCATAACCATAGGCAGACTGCTGTTTGCGCCGCTCCTCAATAAGATAGGCGTAATGAAGTCGCTGCTTATCTTTTCATCGGCTGCGGCAGTGCTTTATGTTCTCGGAATCATCCTCGGAAAAACGGGAATATATCTGATATGCGCAGCAGGTCTCGGATATTCGGTAATGTGGCCTATCACGGTGTATCTCATAGGAAGATATTATCCGAGAGAGCAGGCAGGCGCAGCGACGGGAATAATTTCTGGCTTCGGAACTATCTCCGATGTCGTGTTCAATGCGGTTTTCGGCAGACTGACAGAGGCTGTCGGTCTGGGACACAGCATAATCATACTCCCGATAGCGTCCGCAGCGTTTGCGGTATTCTTCATCTGCCTTTACATCAGAGTACCTCATCCCGAAGGGGAATAATTATCAGGCTTTGACAGTATATATAGTACCGTGCAGCGATATCCTGCACGGTATTTTTATTTAAAGGAAATGATGATATGAACGAAAAGCAGCAGGAAAATATCCCGCAGAATGTCATTATGGAGGACAGAAAAAAGCTCAGGATAACAGGCGTGACGGACGTTGACAGCTTCGGCGAGAGCAGCGTTCTTCTATACACTGTGCTGGGAGAAATGGCGGTCTACGGCAGCGACCTTCATGTTGATACGGTATCGACGGAAACGGGCGAGCTGTGCGTTACGGGCATGATAAATTCAGTCGTTTACGGCGACAGTTCAAAGCGTGCGCCGCTTTCATTTATCGGAAAGCTTTTCAGATAGGAGTGATCTCATGCCGCTGGATACGTTTTTCTCGGTCAGTCAGCAGGTGAGGTTTCTGCTGCTCTCAGCAGTTCTGGGGGCGGCAATGGGCGTTGTCTACGATGTTTTCCGAACGATAAGGATACTTTTTCCGCCCGCAGGGGGAAAGGCGGCAACAGCGGTCTCGGATATCATTTTCTGGGTGATGTACGCTGCGGCACTGTTTGTTTTTGCATTCAATGTTTCGGGAGATGTGGTCAGGGGGTATATGGTAATGGGCAGTCTCTGCGGATTTATACTTTACATTTTATCAGCGGGAAGCGTTGTTACAGGGATATTCAGATTTATTGCGGAGCAGATATCGTCTGCGGCGGGAAAGATAAGATCGCTGTGTCAAAAAATACCGCCGCTTTTTGTGAGAAACGGAAAAAATGACGTTAATTGAAAAAATGTTTAAAAATCCCCTTGAAAAATAACGCAAATATGTTATAATGATAATCGGACGGTCTTATCCGTCTGCTGATTTTTACATCGTATCTATATATCGGTCATCATTCTGAAAAGGAGGCATCAGGCGTTGGACGAAGCATACAGGCTGAAAGAACAGCAGATCAAAAAAAGAAAACGCCGTGATGAAAAGCGCAAAAAAGGCGGACCTCTGTACAGGCTCGTGATACGTCTTGCGGCGGTGTCCATTATGGGATACTGTATCGTAAGCACGGTAATCACTCAGGCGGATAACGCTGAAAAGCGCAAGGAGCTTGAAGAGCTGAAGCTGAAGGAGCAGCAGCTCACTGCCGCAAACGAGGAATGTGCCAGACTTCTTGACGATAAGAATGAGATGGAATATTACGAGCGTCTTGCCATAGAAACGCAGGGCTACGCATATCCGTCGGAAAGACGTTTTATAGATACTTCGCGGAACTGACCGCATATCGGCAGAATCAGAAAAATATATGAGAGGAAAAATTTTCTTTTATGCAGCTGGAAGTTGGAAAAATTTATGAGGGTAAGGTAACGGGAATAACTAAATTCGGTGCTTTTGTTGAGCTTGAGCCCGGTACAACGGGAATGGTACATATCAGCGAGGTAGCCAATACTTTCGTTAATGAGATAAGAGATCACCTTACTGAGGGGCAGCAGGTCAAGGTCAAGGTTCTTAACGTGACTGACGACGGGAAGATTTCTCTGTCAATAAAAAAAGCAGTTGATAATCCTCCTCCTCGCCGTGACTTCAAAAAGGACGGCAATGGCGGCGGACGCAGCTTCAACGGCAACAGAAACAACAATAACGGCGGAAACCGCAGCGGCGGCAGACCGAATAACAATAAACCCGCAGGCGGACGCAGCAATAACAATGCAGGCGGCCCTCCTCCACAGTTCGCAGCAGATAATCAGCGTTCGGGTGACGCTTCTTTCGAGGATATGCTCAATAAGTTCAAGCAGAACAGCGAAGAAAAAATGAGCGATCTCAAGAAGATCATGGACAACAAGCGCCGTCCCGGAGGTCCCAGAAGAGGCGGTAAGGGCTGATATCACACAGCATGACAGCGAGGTGTGACATATGAAAGAAATGATAACTCTGTGCGGCGATGACTGCACGGATTGTCCGAGATATAATGCGCACAGCGATGAGGAACTCAGAAAAGCCGCAGAATTGTGGTACAGGGTCGGCTGGCGGGATCATGTTGTTTCAAATGATGAGATAGCGTGTTCCGGCTGTTCATCACATAAAGAATGTACATATCATCTTGTTGAATGCATAAAGGAACATAATGCTCAGAAATGCAGTCTGTGCGGAGAATTCCCGTGCGGGAAGATAAATGATATGCTTGAAAGAACGGCTAAGTATCAGAATATTTGCAGAGAAGTGTGTTCCGAAGAGGAATATAGGGTTCTTGAAAAAGCATTTTTTCGGAAAAATATAAATTTGAGAAAATAATATGAAGCTGTACAGCTGCTGTAAACACGGCAGCTGTTTTTTTATATGTGAACACAGCAAACAAAAGCCGCCATTCTGTTATTGAAGGCGGCTTTTGTAAAATCTAAGTAAATTTAATTTACATTATCTTTGCTCTTTTGTATCGGAAACTATCTCCTTGACAGATGCCGCAAGACCTGCTATGCCCTGTATTTCGGAGGGGATAATGATCTTTGTAGCCTTTCCGTCGGCAGCCTTTGCAAATGCTTCAAGAGATTTCAGCGTGAGGACGTTAGCGTTGGGATTTGCTGTGTTCAGGCGTTCAAGAGCCTCGGCAAGAGCGGTCTGGACCATCTGGATAGACTCTGCTTCACCCTGTGCTTCAAGTATCTTCTGCTGACGTACAGCGTCCGCACGGAGGATAACAGCCTGCTTTTCAGCCTCAGCACGAAGGATCTCCGACTGCTTTTCAGCTTCGGCACGGAGGATCTTGGACTCTCTTTCACCCTCTGCAACGAGGATCTGCGACTTCTTGTCACCCTCAGCCTGAAGTATTTTTTCACGGCGCTCACGTTCAGCCTTCATCTGCTTCTCCATTGCGTCCTGGATCTCACGGGGAGGAAGGATATTTTTCAGCTCGACGCGGTTTACTTTGATGCCCCAGCGGTCTGTGGCCTGGTCGAGGATAGACGTGATCTTGGTGTTGATGACATCACGGGAGGTAAGCGTGGAGTCAAGCTCCATCTCACCGATTATGTTTCTGAGTGTGGTGGCGGAGAGATTCTCGATAGCGGACATAGGACGCT
>USNJ01000183.1 GCA_900556055.1 uncultured Ruminococcus sp. | reverse complement strand
CATAGCCGCAACAGTTTTTCCGTCATCATTAAGACGCATATAAAACGCCTTTATCTCCTTCGGATAATCCGTCACGAACACAGGCTTTCCGAAGATCTTTTCAGTCAGATAACGCTCATGCTCCGTCTGAAGGTCGCAGCCCCAGAACACCTTGTAATCGAAATTATCATTGTTCTTTTCAAGAAGCTCCACAGCCTCCGTATATGTCACATGACCGAACTCGGAATTTTCAACAGTATCAAGTCTTGTAAGAAGCTCCTTGTCATAGAATTCATTGAAGAATTTCAGTTCATCTGGGCATCTCCCGCGAAGTGCCTTTATCAGATACTTTATCATATTTTCGGCAAGCTCCATATCATCGTGAAGATCGGCGAACGCTATCTCAGGCTCGACCATCCAGAATTCCGCTGCATGACGCTGAGTGTAGGATTTTTCCGCACGGAACGTTGGACCGAACGTGTATATCTTTCCGAACGCCATAGCCATGCATTCGCCCTCAAGCTGTCCCGAAACGGTAAGGCTTGCAGGCTTTCCGAAAAAGTCCTTGGAAAAATCGACATTTCCGTTTTCATCGGGAGTCCATTCCGCAGGAGTCATTGTCGTAACACGGAACATCTCGCCCGCACCCTCGCAGTCGCTTGACGTTATGATAGGCGTGTGCGCATAGACAAATCCCTCCGAGCCGAAGAATTCGTGTATAGCCTGAGCCAGCACCGAACGCACTCTGAATACGGCACTGAGCGTATTTGTCCTCATTCTGAGATGTGTCATTCCACGCAGGAATTCAAGGCTGTGTGCCTTTTTCTGGAGCGGATAATCAGGCGATGACGCACCCTCTACCTCAACATTTTCCGCCGTGATCTCAAACGGCTGCTTTGCCTCGGGAGTCAGCTTCAGAATGCCTCTGACGCATACCGCCGCACCGACATTCAGCTTTGAGATCTCACCGAATTCAGGCAGACTTTCCTCCGCAACTATCTGAACATTGTTAAAGCAGCTTCCGTCATTTATCGTTATGAATGAGATATGCTTTCCGCTTCTGACCGAGCGCACCCATCCGCAGACAGTGACCTCGTTTCCTGCAAATTTTTCCTTTTCCGCAAACAGCGTGCGGATCTCAGTACGTTTCATTCCATTACTTCCTTAAATCATTTTTCGGGATATGCCGCATAAAGATTTGTCTCCCATGCAGGCAGATAAAGATGATGCCTGATATAAAGCTTCAGCTTCGGATCCAGCTTATGCACCAACAGCGGCAGACTGAACATATCCTCATTTCTGTGGTACAGCGCACATTCCAGCTCCGCACCCTCTGCGATCGTTCTGGCAGCACCGTTCAGTGCTTCCGCCTCGCTGCCCTCGGTATCAAGCTTGATTATAACGTGCTTCTCGCCCTCGGGAACTATATCATCGACAGCAAGTGCAGCCGTTTCAACTCCGTTTTCGGCAATATCGCGAAGCCTTGCCGCAGCGGACTGCCTGCCCGCCTTCTGCATAAATCTGAGCGTTGTGCTTTCGCTCCATGCGGCGGCGTTGAATGTGCAGATATTCGCCATATCGGAAGTGTTTTTCGTAAGCTTTCTGAAATTCCGCTTGTCGGGTTCAAGAGCGTATATTTTCTTGTATCCGTCAGAGGCGGCAAATGCAAAATCAAGCACAGTATCGCCGTCATATGCTCCGAGATCGACAAAAACACTGTCCTCATGCAGCTTCAGGATATCTCTGTATATCTCGCCCCTGTCGGTCGTGCATCTGTCAAGATAATCTATCTTTCCGCTTATCTTGAAATTTATCACGTCCGCAAACACTTTTCGTGACATATCATCGGCAAGCATATCATACACAGACTGTATCTCATCGGCATGCCTGAGACAATATTCATATGTGAAAAGCTCGCCGCTCCCATCGGGGATAACAGGCACATCGGGGGCTAAAAGGATATGCTTTTCCGATATCTCAAATATCCTGTCATACAGGCTTTTATATCCCGCCGCAAATGCCAGAACGACAACAAAATCATCTATCAGATCCTCGATATGCGAAAGCTTGTGAACAAGATGTCCCTCGAAATAATGCCCCCTCACAAACTCATCGCTTGCAAAAAATCCCGCAACCGGAATTCCGTACTTTTCAAATGCGGACATGATCTTCAGCGCACCGTCGCCCATTCCGTAGATAAAAACGGGCAGCTCGGTATTTTTGAGGAAATCCCATGACGACTGTTTTTCCGTGATAAAATCAAGCATCGTTTTCACCGCCGAAATCGTGCTCACAGTCATGATCGTGAACGATCTCTCCGCCAAGCATATCCCTGCCTCTTATCTGATATGCGTCACGCTGAGCCTCGATCAGCTCGTCAATTTTGTTCATTACCGAACGCGGTGCCTTTATCGACTTGACCTCCTTGACGGGAGTATCAACATCTCTCACATTGATAACTATCGTTCCGCAGCCGAACATACGCTGTCCGAGCGGCAGCAGCAGCTTCTTGTCGATAACACGGTAAAGATCGAATTCGTCCTCGGTAATATTCAGAAATCCTGTTCTTGTGATAAGCTTTTTCTCTGTAAGGAAATATCTTGTAAATGAGATCGGCAGACCGAATAATGTCCTCTTTTTGTCAGTCCAGATATAATCAAAATCCGCTTTCAAGATCATGACCGCCTTTCGTTGATTTTTATTTATTTTAACATATATCCATAAAAAAATCAAGAGCGATGTCACACATTGATGACATCGCCCGAATTTTTATCCGCATATTTCGGATATCGCATCTCCGTAGATAGCAGCGTCGGCAATAAGCTCGGAAACGGGGAAAAATTCGTCCGCTCCGTGCATATGATAATCCGTGCTGCCAAGCTCCGCACCGAACGCAACTCCGCCGTTTATGTTGTGTACATAGGTTCCGCCGCCGATAGCGATGCATTCGCCTTTTTGCCCCGTGTGCCTCTCGAACACTCTGAGCAGCGTGCGGATAAAATCGCTGTTTTCGTCAACGCAGTGCGGTTCATCGCCCATAAAGCCGTCAAATTTGCAGCCTGCCTTTGCAAATGCCACTTCCTCTGTCTTTCTGACATTTTCGAGGCATGTGCATACGGGGAATCTTACATCGACAGTGCCGTCTGCTGCGCCGTTTTTCATCTCAAAAAGGCTGAATACGCAGGTCAGTGCGCCCGACACATCGTCAGCGCATTTCAGTCCGGCAGATCTTCCGTCAGTTTCACCAAACGGGAATATCTCCGTCAGACCCTTTATGATCTTCACTGCTGCCGTTTCCTTATGCGATGCCGAAACGAGCAGATCAAGCAGTGCGATCACCGCATTTATGCCGCTTTCGGGAGTGGACGCATGAGCCGAACGTCCCTTTGATGTCACCGTTACAGTACCGTCCGCATTGTCAGCAAATGTGAATTTTGCTCCGCTTCTGTCGCTCTCGGCAGCTGTCCTGACTGCCTGCGAATACTCAGCCTTTATCACAGCTTCAGCCTTTTCGGGAACAGCATTTGCGACCGTTCCGCCCTTTACGGAGATGAAAATATCATCATTGTCAGCCGCATAGCTGCCCTTGAATTTTGAACGGATCATTCCCTTTTCAACATTTATCACAGGAAAGCTTCCATCGGGAGTAAAGACATTTTCGGGGAGAGTTTCCTTTTTGAGATAATACCCGAGATCCTCCGAGCCGTTCTCCTCATTAGTTCCGAACACGATGCGAACACCCTTTTTCAGCGGGATATTCAGCTCCTTTACAGCATACAGACCGTAAAGTGCAGCCATAGCAGGGCCCTTATCGTCAATTACTCCTCTGCCGATTATTTTTCCGTCCGCACGGGTCATCTCAAACGGCGGAAAGCTCCAGCCGTCGCCCGCAGGGACAACATCGAGATGACAAAGTATCGCAAGACCTATGCCGTCTGCACCATCGGGAATATACTCCGCAGTTCCCGCATAGTTGTCGATATTTCTCACGGATAATCCCATGCCCTCGGCTATTTCAAGCGCCTTGCGAAGCGCTCTGACGCACTCTTTTCCGAACGGCGCACCTTCCTGCGCATCGCCCATAACGCTCGGGATACTTACAAGCTCGGAAATGCTGCAAAGCATTTCCTCCGAATGACTTTCAATAAATGTCTTTATCATTTATGACCGTTCCTTTCATGAAATTATCAGTGCAAATATAGTTGTGATTATTCCAGAAACTCCGATAGCGATGCCCGACATTGCTCCCTCAGTCTCACCGAGTTCAAGTGCCTTTGTTGTTCCGAGCGCATGGCATGAG
>USNJ01000182.1 GCA_900556055.1 uncultured Ruminococcus sp. | reverse complement strand
CCGCCGCAACGGGATTTTTTATATGGAATATCTTTATCAGATAAGGTGCAAGCATACAGCCGACTATTCCCGTTATCATAACAGCCGCCACCGTTACGGGAACGATGCCGCCGTTCTGCTCGGAAATTCCCATTGCGATAGGCGTTGTGACCGATTTCGGAAACAGCGATGCAATGAAGATATCGTCGAGCTTGAAAAGTCTGCACATCACATAAACACTTCCCATGGATGCCGCACACGCAACCGCACATCCCGCAAGCACAGGTATAAGATTTTTCTTCAGTATCTCCGCCTGACGATAGATATTTACCGCAAGACAAGCTGTCGCAGGTGCGAGGAACATTGAAACAAGATCGCCGCCCTTGCTGTAAGCATCAAGCGGAACGTCAAGAAGAACAACGACAGCAATAACGACAGCCGATGCAATAAGCACCGGATTTGCAAGCGGAGTTTTCAGCTTCTTGTTGATGAACACGCCGAGTATATACGAACCTATCGTCAGCGAAAGCCCGAAAAACGGCGAGCTGTAAATATTATTCAATATCTCCTGCATTTTCAGCACTCCTTTCCTCCTCAGCCTTTGAAGCGGCAAATTTCTTCTGCAAAGCCGAAACAGCCGTGACCGTGTAAGCACCTGCCGCAAATGTTATCACCGTCGTTATTATGCAGACAAGTATCAGCTTCAGGATATTTCCCGTCATATAATCGAGCTTTTCGAGAATGCTCACATTTGCGGGGATAAAAAACATTGCCATATTTCCGAGGATAAAGCCCGACGCTTCGGATATGCTTTCGACCTTGATGATCTTTGCCGCAAGAAGTATCAGCATGATCGCCATAGCAAGTATGGTTGACGGCAGAGGGATAAATTCAGCCAGCACACCGCCCGCAAAGCATACGGCGCAGATAATGGCAAACTGTTTTATCAGCTTCATTTTTACTCATTTCCTTTTGATTTTGATTTTCTTTATTTGAATTATAATAAAAACCATTAGAATTATGGAGAAAAAATCGCCGCAAAAGCTTTGATATATGCGGTTTTGCGGCGAGAGATTCCCATAATTCAATGTGTTTTTAGTATTATACACCTTTTTTCGTGATTTTTAAATAGTATACGGTCAAAAACGTCGAATATCACAAAAAAAATAATCTGCATCAAAGACTTTTTGACATTAAAGATTTTCTGTAATATGCCGATATATAAATTAACACATAACATTAAGGAAACAACAGCAAACCAATATACCATTTCATAATATCCGGGGGTGATGCTCATGGAAATACAGCGAACAAAGCTCAGCGAAACTGAATTGTCAGCTTTGAAACCGACCGTATCAAAAGAGAAAAATACTGCCGATGATCCGTCGGCGGAAATAAAAAAGAAATACGAACCTCTGCGTGACCTGCTCATGCTCTCCGACAATAATCCGCATACTAAATCAAATTCGATCATATACAAATTCAACTCGGGAAAAAAGCTTTCGTTCTGCGAGATGAAATATCTCGAAAAACATTCGCCCGATGCCTGTCAGCGTATAAAAAGCACCATGTACGAACGTGCGGCGCTTGAAAGACGCATGAAAAATTCAAGGACAAAATCCGAAGCAAGAATGACAAGCTTCTGCTCGATAATGTCCGCAGGCAAAGGAAATCCAGACGCAGGCAGCGGTATTGCAAGGGTAAATCAGCTTGTCAGCGCACGCAATGAATATCTCAGAAGCAGAGATTACAAAAAGAAAAAGCAACAATAAAATACGGTGCATCATTTCATTATGATACACCGTATTTTTTATATGTAGTATTGTGCCTGCGCCGTGAACATTTCCGAATAGATACCGTCTTTTTTGCGGAGAAGCTCATCATGCGTGCCGTATTCCTTTATCGTGCCTTCGGAGAAAACCGCTATCCTGTCGCAGAATTTGCAGCTTGAAAGCCTGTGGGAAATATAGACCGCAGTTTTGCCGCCGACAAGCTCATCAAACCGCTTGTATATCTCATATTCCGCCACGGGATCAAGTGCCGCCGTCGGCTCATCAAGTATGACAACAGGCGCATTCTTATAAAGTGCTCTCGCTATCGCAAGCTTCTGCTGCTCGCCTCCCGAAAGCTCCACGCCCTCCTTGTCAAACTGCTTGAACATCATAGTGTCATGACCATTCGGGAGCGACTTAACCTTTTCGTCAAGTCCGACCTTTTCAAGCAGACCGTCCACCGTTTCGGGCGGCTCAGATCTGCCGAGAAGAATGTTGTCATCGACCGAGAACGCAAGCAGACGGAAATCCTGAAATACGACCGAAAACAGCTTCATATATTCATCGTAATCATATTCCCTGATATTCACGCCGTCAAGAAGTATCTCGCCGCTGTCAGCATCGTAAAGACGGCAGAGAAGCTTTATGAACGTCGTTTTTCCCGCACCGTTCAGTCCCACAACGGAAAGCTTTTCGCCGCTGTGCAGGGTTATCGAAACATTGTCAAGCACCTTCACGCCTGTTCCGGGATATGAAAATCCGACGTTTCTGAATTCTATCGTGTGACCGCCGTCAAGGTTTTCTATCTTCCTTTCGCCCTTTTCCATATACGGCGGATATTCCATGAATTTCACTGTCTCATACGCATAGCTGCTGCGCTTTTCAATGTCCTGAAATCCGAATATCATTGCCTGGAGCGAACTGTGCAGAACGCCTCCCGCCGTAAGGAGCTGCGAGAAAACACCGATCGTTATCCTGCCTGCGATCGCAATGGATCCGAGATAGAGATACGTTCCGAAATCACGCAGAACATTCACAAGCATATCGAGGATATTCAGCGGGAACTTCCGGTCACTGTTTTCCTGCTCGTAATCGTTCAGCTTTTTTATCTGCTGCGATGCTTTTTCGAGCATCATTCCGCACGCTCCGTAAAGGCGGATATCCTTTCCGTAACGGAAATCCTCCATCTCCCAGAGGATATGACCGTAAATGCGGTTTTTATCCGCCATTTCAGTGAAATATTTTACATCAAGTGCATTTTTCTTCCGGTTTATTACCGAGCTTAAAATAAGCAGAATTCCGATAATAACAAGCATAAGCGGCGCATTTATGACCATTACGGCGATACTTCCGAATATCCTGATGCCGTTTGAGATTATGCTGAAAAACGCCTTTGCGATCTCGTGAACGCCTCCGGAATAATTCAGTCCCTCCCTTGCCTTCTGGATCTGCTCAAGAGCTTTCTTGTTTTCCGTCAGCGCAAAATCTATCTGCATACAGCGCTGCGAAATATCGACCGATGTTTCATTCAGAAAAAGATCCGCATATTTATCAAGCTGAACATTAAGCACGCTGTTAAGCATTCCGAGAATAATATTTGCCGCAGCCATCACAATGCCGTATGTAAATATCAGCGGAATGTTTTTCTCCTCCGCAAGCAGCGAATCTATAAGCAGCGGCAGCATGATAATATCCGAAAAAGGCACTGCCGCACCGATGATAACATTCAGCACCGAAAGGAAAAAGTATGATTTGGATTTTTTCCATGCATCGGGAAAAAAGTATTTTATTACCCTGACGACCTTGCTTTTTTCGCCGTTTTTATTCGCCATCGCAGACCGCCTCCATTTCCTCAATGATGTCCTTATCCTCAACATAATACTGAGCCTGAACACGGAACATTTCCGCATATTCGCCGTTCTTTTCCATAAGCTCATCATGCGTTCCCGTTTCGACCATCTCGCCGTGCGCAAACATAGCTATCCTGTCGCAGAAGCGTGTTGACGAAAGCCTGTGGGAAATGTAAACTGCGGTCTTGCTGCCTGTCATTCCGTCAAAATTCTGATACAGACGGTATTCCGCAAGAGCATCGAGTGCCGCAGTCGGCTCATCGAGTACGATGATTTCAGCTTCCTTGTAAAGCGCCCTAGCCAGCGCAAGCTTCTGCCTTTCGCCGCCCGAAAGGTCGATGCCATCATCGTAAAGTACCTTCAGAAGCTCCGTTTCAACGCCCTTTTCAAGACTGTCTATCTTCTCGCCGAGCCCTGCTTTTCTGAGCATCTTTTCGGCTTTTTCCTTGTCGGTATTGAACGGCTCTTTCATGGAAACATTCTCGCACATCGGGAATGCAAATACCATTACGTCCTGAAAAGCGGGCGCAAAAAGGCTGAAATATTCCGTCCTGTCAAACTCCCTTATGTCAGTTCCGTTCAAAAGTATCTGTCCCTCGGTGACATCGTAAAGACGGAGCATAAGCTTAACAAATGTCGTTTTTCCTGCACCGTTCAGTCCCACGACCGCAAGCTTTTCGCCCGCCGGTATAGTTATGC
>USNJ01000181.1 GCA_900556055.1 uncultured Ruminococcus sp. | reverse complement strand
AAAACTCATGAGCGGAAAGCTTTACGTTGTCGGCACGCCTATCGGAAATCTTGAGGACATAACATTCCGTGCCGCAAGAATACTGGGCGAGGTCGATTTCATCTGCGCAGAGGACACAAGAGTGACATTGAAGCTGCTGAACCATCTCGAAATAAAAAAGCCAATGGTAAGCTATCATGAGCATTCGGCAAGAACCGTTTCCGAAAGCATCGTTGACAGGATATCGGCGGGCGAAAACTGCGCTGTTGTAACCGATGCGGGAATGCCCTGCATCTCCGACCCGGGAGAGGATCTTGTTAAAATGTGTGCGGAAAGAGGCATTGAAGTATGCGTTGTCCCGGGTCCTGTTGCAGCTGCATCGGCACTTGCTGTCAGCGCACTTTCAACATCGAGATTTGCATTTGAGGGATTTCTCTCTGTCGCAAAAAAACAGCGTTATGCGCATCTTGAATCCGTTGCCAAGGACACACACACGCTGATATTTTACGAAGCTCCGCATAAGCTGAAAACCACTCTTGAGGATATGCTGAAATATCTCGGGGACAGAAAGATATCTATCTGCCGCGAGCTTACAAAGGTTTATGAAGAAGTCATAAGAACAACGCTTTCCGAAGCCGTGAAATATTACGAAGATGTCAATCCCAAGGGAGAATTCGTGCTTATCGTTGAGGGATATACTCCCCCCGCCGTTGCCGAAGGACTGACGGAAAATGATGCGGCAGATATCGCAAGAAAGCTTATTTCCGAGGGAATGAAGCCGTCCGATGTCTGCAAGGAAGCCGCAAAGCAGACAGGCTTCAAGAAAAGCGACATCTACCGCATAATAAACGAATAATCAGAGGAAAAGCAGCAGGCTGACAGCCATTACCGCCATTCCCGAGATCAGACCGTATATCGACAGATGATGTTCGCCGTATTCACGTGCGGCGGGCAGAAGCTCGTCAAAGGAAATGAACACCATTATCCCAGCAACCGCTGCAAATATCATGCCGTAAACAACATCATTCATGATCGGCATAAGCACGAGCCAGCCGATCAGTGCGCCCGCAGGCTCGGCAAGTCCAGAAAGGAACGAGCAGCGGAAAGCCTTGATCTTCGAGCCTGTCGCCTGATAGACAGGCACAGAAACCGCTATTCCCTCGGGGATATTGTGTATAGCTATCGCCGCAGCAATCGGTATCGCAACGCTTGGCTGCTGCATCGCCGAAACGAACGTCGCAAGTCCCTCGGGAAAATTGTGAATGCCTATCGCAAGCGCCGTCAGCAGTCCCATGCGCATAAGCTTTCTGTTCTGAGTTTTTTCGGGATCCTCCGCTTCATCTTCGACCGAACGCACCTCATGCGGATTTTCTTCGGACGGTATAAGCTTGTCAATGACCGCAATAAGCAAGATCCCGCCGAAAAATGCTATGACCGTCAGCCATTTTCCGCACTTTTCGCCGACCTCTGCGGTAAGCATACCCTGTGCTGTAAAAAATATTTCTATCATCGAAACATAGATCATAACTCCTGCGGAAAAGCCAAGGCTTACCGACAGGAATTTTTTATTTGTATGGTTTGCAAAAAACGCTATACAGCTGCCTATTCCCGTACTGAGTCCCGCTATCAGTGTCATAAGAAATGCTGTAAATATGTTGTTCAATATATCCGCCTCCATTTTGGTTAGCAACAGCTAACTAATGTTGTTTTAAAAACACCGCTTCTGCGGTGCAGCTTTTGTATATTTTGATTATACACTATAATCCCGCCGATGTCAAGCAAAAAATCCCCTTATCGCCGATCAATTCAAGGTCCGTGATAAGGGGATTATTTCACTCAGTATTATGCATTTTCAGCTTCGGAGATCTCCTTTTTCTTCATTGACGGAAGCTCCATAAGGATCGGTATTGCTGCGCCGACGATCATCACGATAACGGCAATGATGCCCTCTCCGTTAAATATAAATCTTTCGGGAGACGGATATGCGTTGATGTACACAGCATAAAGAGAGCCGATCATAAGTCCCGCAATAACGCAGTATGTTCCCTGACGGAACTTTTTCAGAAGCAGCGAGATTATCTTAGCCGCCGCAAAAATTCCCACAGCGATGCCTATTCCCGCAGGAACGAGTATCCGGAAGGCAGAAATGCGCTCGCTCATTGTAACGCTTGCAGATGTGAAGATGTCGATATTTGATATAATAGTGTCATATGCGCCAAAGACCTTCATTACCATCGATCCGCTGAGTCCGGGAAGAACCATTGCAACAGCGGCGATAAATCCCGCAAATACGAGATAAATGACATATCCGACAGACATTTCCATGCTCACTCCAGCACCCAGCGTATCCTTTGTAAGCATCGTAAATGCCAGCATTCCCGCAAATCCGCATATAAACGGGATAATGTTCAGCGTCCTGAGCTTGCGCTCCTTTACGGTCTCACGGTAGATCATCGGCATGCTTCCGAGAATGATCCCGATAAAGAAAAACTGCGTCGGCTTATTGTAATTTCCAAACAGGAATGACAGCACCTTTGAAGTAAGGATTATGCCTATGCCCATTCCGATCACAACGGATACAAGAAAGCCGAAATTTTCCTTGATCTTTTTGATATTCAGGTCGATCGCACCGAGAAGCTTGTCATATATTTTCAGAATGACAGCAAGCGTTCCGCCGCTTACTCCCGGAACAGCGTTTGCAATTCCTATCGCAGTACCCTTTAAAATGTTTACAACAAAATTCATACTTTATCCTTTCCCTTTTATGTCAATAACACACACATTTATTATTACATACTTTAAGAAAAAACGCAAGAGAAAATCCACAAAAAAACTTATAGCTATTTAATAAAAAACACGCTTGATTTTTTCTGATAATTGTGATATTATTATAATAGTAAGCCGATAAGATGACAATGTACAGGATAAATATATAAATGTTCATATATTATTCTTACGCTGCCCGCATCGCATCGGAAATTTACCCGGAAAGGATTGATTACAGCTATGAAATCAGTTATTACTATTGGACGTCAGTACGGAAGCGGAGGACGTGAGATCGGCAGATTGCTCGCAGAAAAATATGATATTCCTTTCTATGACAATGAACTTCTGAAGGTTGCATCCGAACACAGCGGCATCGCTGAACAGTTCTTTGCAGAAAATGACGAAAAGCCTGTAAACAGCCTGCTTTACATGCTTTCGACCACATATTCACAGGATTCTCTCCCCTTCAACCACCAGCTTTTCCTGGCACAGTTCGAGGCGATAAGAAGAATCGCTTCCGAAGGTCCGTGCGTTATTGTCGGAAGATGTGCTGACTATGCGCTGAAGGATAAGAACAACGTCATAAACGTATTTATCCATGCTTCGATGGATGCCCGCCTTGACCGTGCGATCAATGTTTACAAGATCCCCGCAAAGAAGGCAGAGGAATATATCCTCAGGCAGGATAAGCAGAGAGCGGCATATTACAACTTCTACGCAAGCCGCAAATGGGGTTCTATCTCAAATTACCATATCTCACTGGACAGCAGCTTCATTTCCTCCGAGGAATGCGTTGAGATGCTTTCCAAGCTTATTGAGATAAAAGAGCGTTCGTAAGCTATGAAAAAATATCTCACGATCTATCTGAAATATCTTGAGGATGTTCAGGCAGACAGCAGTCTTTCAGCCGATGAACTGAAAAAGATCAGATCAGAGATGCTTGTTCAGATAGGCTTTATGCAGCATGAACGGCTGATCCACCTGATAGTGACGGTATTGTTTGCAATATTGCTTTTTGTTTCGCTGGGTATAGCGGTGTCTGCCGCTATACCTGCCTTTCTGCTGCTTACCCTGCTGATCCTAGTGCTTCTTGTGCCATATATCGCACACTACTATTTTCTCGAAAACAGCGTGCAGAAGCTTTATGACATCTACAATGCCGTAACAGAGAGGATAGACAATTTTAACGGATAACATTTGTGTATCCCGCCGAAATTCTTACGGGAGAACTTAATTTATAATGAATATTACCAATCAAATGATCGAAACAGTCATCGACACGGGAGATATCTATGTCGATTTCCAGCCGATATTCAGTCTTAACACAAAAAAAGTCATAGGAATGGAAGCACTGAGCCGCGGAGTTTACGACGGTCAGGTGATCTCCCCTTATTTCCTGTTCACATACGCAAGGGAAAACGGCTCAGTGCTGAAGCTTGACAGGCTCTGCCGTGAAAAAGCAATGCGTGCATTTTCCAGCCAGAGCAGCGACGCTATGCTGTTCATAAATTTCGAGACATCTGTCCTGAATGAAGTTATTTCGGGTACGGGCGAGAT
>USNJ01000180.1 GCA_900556055.1 uncultured Ruminococcus sp. | reverse complement strand
TCCCTGCACCATATCCGGTGCTGCAAGGCCATTTGTCAGACGGATTCTCGGTGCTGCGGGATCCTGTTCTCTCTTATAAATGCAGCCCTCATAACGCCAGTTACCAAGATCATTCACCGGTGCCGACCAGCAGACATAATCGCCCAGGCAGAAATTCAGTCCGTTGAATATGTCATGAGAACCGTAAACATAAACACGGTCGCCGAAAACTCTCGGCTCACCGTCAGGAATATATTCCCATTTAGGAAGATAAGGATTAGACATAGCTTTTTCCTCCGCTTGTTTTTTTGATAATTATAGCACAGCGGCATCAGATTTGCAATGACTTTTTGTATCCTGATAACTGACCTTTTGTGCATTCACTTCAGAATAACGACATCTCGGCCCTTTGAGCTTATCATGCCTTCATCGTTCATGCTTTTTATCTCACGCATCATTGCACTTCTGTCAACCGACAGATAATCCGCAAGATCCGTCAGCGAAAGCGGCAGCTTTATGTGCTTTGAGCCGCTCTGCTTCATAAGCATGTCAAAAAAATACACGAGCTTTCCGCGTATGCTGCGCTGACCTAAAATGTCGATATGCACGTTTGCCTTCCGAACTGTTGATGCCGCAAATCTGTCGATCAGCCCGATATGTGTTTCGCAGCATCTGCGGCAGCAGGCTATCAGCTTTGCGTAGCTTACAAAGGTGATGCTGCATTTGGATTTTGCGGTAAGATAATATCCGCAGAGATCGGACACAGGTGACATTACCCCGCCGAAAATATCATTTTCACAGTAATATTCGATTATGCTTTTCTGTCCGTCAAGGCTGATGCTCACAAGACAGACCGTTCCGCTGTCAACTAAGCCTATCGCATCATTCTCATCGCCCGAATGCATGATGATATCTCCCCTGCCGTATTTCCTGCTTACAGGGGACATACAGCCCTTTATAAGGTCGGAAATAAGCGTTCCTTCTGTACCGAATATGGGACTTTGGTTCATTTTGCATCACTCCATAATGTGGTCGGAATTCCGTCCAAAGTATATATATTGTATTATATCATGAAATTGTTGCAAATGCAACAGCTGTTTATAAAGGTTTGTTGTACAATAGAAAGCAGATGTATCAAAGGGGGAGTTCATGGAATGAAAATCATCAAAAGAAACGGTTCGGAAGAGCAGTTCGACTCGACCAAGATAACCGCCGCAGTAGCAAAGGCAAACGCTGCCTGCCAGCAGGGAGCTATCTCCGCAGAGGAGATCGAGGACGTTGCGGATTACGTTGAATATAAATGCAACAAAATGAACAGAGCCGTCTCCGTTGAGGAGATCCAGGATATGGTAGAGAATCAGCTCATGGCAAAGGGTGCTTTTGAGCTTGCTAGACGCTATGTAAGATACCGCTACACACGTTCTCTCGTCAGAAAGGCAAACACTACCGACAACAAGATCCTCACTCTGCTTGAATGCAGCAATGAGGAGGTAAAGCAGGAAAATTCCAATAAGAACCCTACCGTCAACAGCGTCCAGAGGGACTATATGGCAGGCGAGGTCAGCCGTGACCTTACAAAGAGAATGCTTCTGCCGCAGGATATCGTCGAGGCGCATGAACAGGGCATTATCCATTTCCATGACACGGACTATTTCGCACAGCATATGCATAACTGCGACCTCGTAAATCTCGAGGATATGCTCCAGAACGGCACCGTCATCAGCGAAACTCTCATCGAAAAGCCGCACAGCTTCTCAACTGCCTGCAACATCGCAACGCAGATAATAGCGCAGGTTGCGTCCAATCAGTACGGCGGGCAGAGCATAAGCCTTGCACATCTTGCACCGTTCGTGCAGATATCCCGGGAGAAAATACGCCGTGAATTTGAAGCGGAAGTCGCACGTCTCGGCTGTTCCCCCGACAAAGAGACCGCCGATGCAATAATCGAGGACAGACTGCGCAATGAGATCACAAGAGGCGTTCAGACTATCCAGTATCAGGTCGTAACACTGCTGACAACAAATGGACAGGCTCCGTTCGTCACCGTTTTTATGTACCTCGGAGAAGCGAAGAACGAGCGTGAGAAAAAGGATCTCGCAATGATAATCGAGGAAACACTCAGGCAGAGATATATGGGTGTCAAGAATGAATCGGGCGTGTGGGTAACACCTGCTTTCCCGAAGCTAATCTATGTTCTCGATGACGATAATATCACTGAGGACGCTCCTTATTATTATCTGACCGAGCTTGCGGCAAAATGCACGGCAAGGCGAATGGTCCCCGACTACATATCCGCAAAGAAAATGCGTGAGCTGAAGGGCGATGTATACACCTGCATGGGCTGCCGCTCATTCCTCACTCCCGACAGATCATATGTCAAGGGAAATCTCGCAAATGCGGGCAATTTCAAGGAAGGCACACGCAAATACTACGGCCGCTTCAATCAGGGCGTTGTCACCGTAAATCTCGTTGATATCGGACTCAGCGCACATAAGGATATGGATAAATTCAGAAAGATATTCGATGAAAGAATGGAGCTTTGCCACCGTGCCCTCAGATGCCGCCACGAAAGGCTTCTCGGAACAGCATCTGATGTTGCGCCTATCCTCTGGCAGTACGGTGCGCTCGCACGTCTTAAAAAGGGCGAAAAGATCGACAGACTGCTTTATGACGGATATTCGACCCTTTCCCTCGGATATGCGGGTCTGTGGGAATGTGTATACAGCCTTATCGGCAAGAAGCTGACCGAACCCGAGGGCAAGGAGCTTGGACTTGAGATCATGCGAATGCTGAACGATTACTGCGCTGAATGGAAGAAAGCCGAAAACATAGATTACAGCCTGTACGGCACTCCGCTTGAATCCACTACATATAAATTCGCAAAATGCCTTCAGAAGCGTTTCGGAATAATCAAGGGCATAACCGACAAGAATTATATAACAAACAGCTATCACGTACATGTTACCGAGCAGGTCGATGCATTTGAAAAACTGAAGCTTGAGTCAGAATTTCAGGCACTCTCCCCCGGAGGTGCTATCAGCTATGTCGAAGTTCCGAATATGCTCAATAATATCCCTGCCGTTATGCAGGTCGTAAGATTTATTTACGATAATATCATGTATGCGGAGCTTAACACAAAGAGCGATTACTGCCAGATCTGCGGATATGACGGCGAGATAAAGATCGTTGAGGACGACGGAAAGCTTGTCTGGGAATGCCCCAAGTGCGGCAACAGAGATCAGGACAAGATGAACGTTGCCAGAAGGACCTGCGGATATATCGGCACCCAGTTCTGGAATCAGGGAAGAACTCAGGAAATAAGAGAAAGGGTGCTCCATCTGTAATGAATTACGGCGAGATCAAAAACTGTGATATCGCAAACGGCCTCGGCGTGCGTGTTTCCCTGTTCGTATCGGGCTGCACGCACCGCTGCAAGGGCTGCTTCAATGCCCGGACATGGGATTTTTCGTTCGGCTCTCCATATACACAGGCTGTCGAGGACAGGATAATCTCCATGCTTTCACCCGGCTATATCAACGGTCTGTCGCTGCTGGGCGGCGAACCTATGGAGCCTGACAATCAGCGTGCGCTCATGCCGCTTCTCAGGCGTGTCAGGGAGACATATCCCGATAAGGATATCTGGTGCTATTCGGGATATACATTTGAGGACGATCTGCTGAGCGAAAGCCGTGCGAGATGCGAGGTCACAGATGAATTCCTTTCGTATATAGATGTGCTTGTGGACGGCGAATTCGTTGAGGAAAAGAAAAACATAAGCCTTTCATTCCGAGGTTCGGAAAATCAGCGGATAATAGATGTCCCGAAAAGCCTTGAAACGGGAAAGACCGTTATAATTGAACTGTAAAAAATATCCTTTGTCAAAGGCAGCTCCCTTGACAAAGGATATTTCATTTTATAAGGCACAAAACCGCACCGATAACTCCGCTTCCGAGTATTATCATAACGGCACTGACCTTGAATTTTCTCAGCAGATAAAGCGAAGCTGCAAATATCAGAAGCTCAGGCAGACGGATATCTCCTATCCTTATGTTGTACCACTCGGTATTGAACAGTGCCAGTGTGAGTATCGACGCACCCGCAGATGCAATAAGCGCAACTACCGCAGGACGCAGTGCCGAAAGCACGGTCTGAACGCCGTCCGCAGTCCTGAATTTATAGTAGAAATGCGCAAGCACTATGCAGATGCAGAAGGACGGCATCACACAGCCAAACGTGCAGACGACAGCACCCCATACACCCGCAAGCCTCATAAATCTTTTCTGACGACAGCGTCGATTCCTTCAAATCCAAAATCACAGAAGCATTTTCTCCTTGAGG
>USNJ01000179.1 GCA_900556055.1 uncultured Ruminococcus sp. | reverse complement strand
AAACTTACCAGGTTTATTACAGCCTCCCCGTTGTTGAGATCGAGGACGATACACTGTTCAAGGGACAGGAAAGAATCGATACAGAGGCTGTCAAGGGTATTCTTGAATATCACGTTTACGCAACATATAAGGACGGCGTGAAGATCTCCGAGGAAGAGATCGAAAAGCCCGCAACCATCGAGCAGGCAACTGCCGAGGTCAAGAGAGTCGGAACCATTGAGCCTTCCACATACGTAAGCACAGGTTCGGGCGGCTCGGGCGATTACTACTGGCCTGTGGCAGGCGGTTATATCTCCGCTTACCAGGGTGACGGAAGAGGTCATAAGGGCATTGATATCGCAGCTCCTTACGGTACTCCTATCTATGCCGCTGAAGAGGGTCAGGTAATCGAAACAGGAAGCGGCTGGAACGGAGGATACGGCAACTGTATCAGGATCCAGCATCCCAACGGAACTATCACAGTCTATGCTCATCAGAGCAGCCTTGCAGTAGGCTACGGCGAATATGTCGTTAAGGGACAGCTGATAGGCTATGTAGGAAGCACGGGAGATTCAACAGGAAATCACCTGCATTTCGAGGTTCGTTCAAACGGACGTTATCTCAATCCTCTCGATTATGTATCGCAATATTAAATGACAAATACCGCTTAGACTTGGTTTAAGCGGTATTTTTTTAAGGAGATATTATCATGATAAAGCCAATAGTAAGGGACGTTATCCTGCTTTCGCAGAAATCCTCCCCTGCCGATAAAAATGACACGGAAACGATAAATGATCTGCTCGATACGCTGAAGGCAAATGCCGATCACTGCGTCGGAATGGCGGCAAACATGATAGGCGTGAACAAAACCATACTCGCAGCACAGCTCGGAAAGGACTATGTTGTGATGATAAACCCCAAGATCACCGACAGATCAAAGGCGTTCGACGAGGTAGAGGAAGGCTGCCTGTCGCTCACGGGAGTGCGTCCCGCAAAAAGATACAGAACTATCACGGTCGAATATCTCGACAAAAGATTCAAGAAGAAAAAGCAGACCCTCAGCGGGTTTGATGCACAGATAATCCAGCATGAGATGGATCATTTCGACGGAGTGATAATATAATGGGCTCTGCGAAAAAATCTCTGTAAAAACAATCAACCGCAGAAAAATGACTTTGTGATAAGAGCGGCTGATCAGTCGCTCTCTTTCCTTTTTCAGTATAAATTGAATACTGCCGTTTGTCAAGCCACCGATGCAAAATATCCTGATGCAACGGAGCGCAGCGCAGTGAAATCAGGATATTTTGCGGAGCATCAGTTCAGTCTGTCCGGATACATTATCTCAAGCTCACCGAGCACCTTGCCCCAGTCCCGAAGCGGCATCGTCCATTTTTTGGATATCTCCGTTGTTGCCGGATACAACGCCTTAAGTAGTGCTGTATCGCTCGGAAATACGCTCCTCTGCTTATTCAGGCGGCGATAGCCACTGTTAAGGCTTTCAATGGCATTGGTGGTGTATATGACCTTTCTGACCTGTGCCGAAAACTTGAATATCGGTGAGATAACATCCCGGTTTGTATGCCGGCTTTTCATTGCATTCGGATAATCCTTATCCCATTTTGCAGTTAAACGTCCAAGCTGCTATTGCTTCTTTCATTTCGGAAAGCCCGTCGGCACTTATCACAAGAATATCCTTTACACCACGATTTTTCAGCTCATTCAGCACTCCCGGCCAATACTTTGCGCTTTCATTTTCACCGATATGTATCGATAATACTTCCTTATGACCTGTAAGACTTACTGCCGGGATAACATAAGCCGCAAGCTTTTTTATCTGACCATTGTCACGGACAGAAAAATGAACTGCATCTATGAACACGATAGGATATACTTTATCAAGAGGGCGATTCTGCCACTCTTCTATCTGTGGGAGCAGCCTGTCGGTAATATCCGACACCATTCCGTCACTTACTTCAAAGCCGTAAATATCCTCAATAGTTTCGCTTATCTGACGGGTCGTCATACCTTTTGCATACAGTGAGATTATCTTCTGTTCAATGCCTGAAATGTCCTTCTGACGCTTCTGTCCAGCAGATCCTTGAGAGCATCCTCAATATCCTTTGCTGTCTTGATATCATACTCCTGAAGCAGTCCTGCTATGATGTTCCTCTTGCCCTCGCTCATTGGCTCTCGTTTTCTTCTTCCCATAAAATTTCGTCCTCCTGTGTTATTTCTATTTTACCACAGTTCTTTCGATTTTTACAGACTTTTTTTCATAGGGTCGATTCGGGTGAGGCTTTTTTGTTATATCATTCAAACATCCATTTTACTGCCTTTTCGGCATATTCATTCCAGAAGGTCATATCATGGTTTCCCTTGCTTTCAAAGTATTCGTGAGGAATATTCCTGTTCTCAAGGAAGTTATGAAATTCACGGTTATTTTCAAGCAGAAAATCTTCGGTTCCGCAGCACATAAATATATCGGGGATATCCTTTTTCTCCCGTTTAAGCTCATCTATCAGAAATTCAGGATTGTTTCTGCTGTTGAGTACGTCGGAAGTTTCTCCGAAGCATTCCCTGTAATACTCATAATTTGCTATTGGGTTGCCCTTGCCCTCTGTCATTCCTGCAACTTCATGTACTATCAGGGCAGATGATAAAGCCGCTGCTTTGCCGAAAGTATCGGGATATGCAAGTGCAGTGTGCAGCGCTCCGAAGCCGCCCATTGACATACCCATAATAAATGTTTCATTCTTATTTTTTGCAAGTCTGAAAACTTTTCTGACATAACCTATCAGCTCTTCACCAACAAATTTGCAGAACTGATGTCCCGTTGATATTCCGTCAAGCCAGAATGAGTTTTCTCCTGAAGGTATAACAACCGCAAAATTATATTTGTCCGACAGATATTCGGGTACCCAGTTTCCGGCATCACCCGAAAAACCATGCAGCAGAAAAAGCGTTTTTGTACTGCTCTCCGAGTATCTTGTTTTCGTCTGTCCCCAGTCTTCTCTTATGTCGCATGGGATATACATCTGGAATGTTGTATATCTGCGCATACAGTTTGAATAAAATCTGATCGTTAAATTTGACATAGCTTTGTCCTCCCTCTGTTTTTTATAATTATACTTTATAATATCGGCTTTATCAATAAATTTTGTAAAATAATTTATAACAATCGTATTTTTGGGCAAAAAAGCAGGGACATATGTCTTTACCGCACACGTCCCGATAAATCATCTGTTTTTTTCCAGAAATAAACCTGTTGTAGACCCATTTCCCCGTTTCGGAAAGGTCATCTTCCGTCCAGTCTGAAAGCTTGCTGTTCTGCACTGACAGAAAACTGCATCTGTCGGGAGAATAGCAATCGTCTTAGGGGTCCACTGAATAAACAGCAACTAACCTCAAAAATTCACACATAAATCTCAAAACAGCAAAATTCAATGCCGAAAGCATCAATTTTCCACCATATTTCACTCCAAATGCGGAGTATTACCCTCAAAAGGGCAGACTTACCCCTTGGTCGGGCAAAAATCTTTTTGAACACGCTTCACCATCAGCAGATGTCGCTGTTATTGAATGAACCAATCCGGAACCTGCATCTACTCCGATATTGCACTTCATTCCAAACTTCCATTCGTTTCCCTTTTTGGTCTGATGCATTTCGGGATCACGCTTTTTCTCTGCATTTTTGATGGAACTCGGAGCATTTATTATCGTTGCATCAACTATCGTTCCGCCGTGCATAATGTGACCCGTGGCATCCATAACCCGCTTTATTGCATTGAAAAACGCTTCACCGATGTGGTTCTTCTCGATCATGTGACGGAATTTCAGAAGTGTTGTTGCATCGGGGACTTGCTCATTTACAAAATCTATTTTCATAAATTTGCGGAAAGCATAGCTGTCATAGACAGCATCTTCAATGCCTTCGTCCGAGAGATTGAACCAATTCTGAAGCAGATACATTCTGAGCATTGTTTCGATACCTTTTACAGGTCTGCCACGCTTGCCCGAGGGATAATACGGACGCACAAATCCCACACATTCGTCCCATGGGATTATTTCTTCCATTATGTCGAGAAATTCTTCACGCTTTGTAATGCGCTTTCTGTTTCCGTATTCTATATCGCTGAATGTTATCTGTTTTGATTTCGTTTTTTTCCTCCGAACAGTATGATTTTGCTTTATTTTTATTATACCACTTTTTGAGCGGTTTGGGAAGATTTATTCAGTGGTTCCCTAAAAAAGCCATTGAGAACCCGTCTTCACAAGCATATGCACACGTCTTTTCGGCAAATTTTGCCGCAGACTGCGTTAAAAATCCTTGCCGGGCGACAGCCCGCCTGCGGATTTTTGC